>DEUU01000407.1:5945-6282 GCA_002362735.1 Dehalococcoidia bacterium UBA3254 | reverse complement strand
ATGCACTTTTTCGGCATAATTTCATAAGTTATCAGAGCCTGACATTTTTTCGCCGGGCACCTCTTTTCCAGAATATGCGTTTCGTATTCATCGCGAAAATATCTTAAAGTCGTGAGAACCGGATTAGGTGCACTTTGTCCAAGCCCACACAGGGAGTTCTTTTTAATCGATAGGGCCAGTGTTTCCAGAGTTCCCAGGTCTTCAATTTTACCGTCGCCTTTGGTAATTCTTTCCAGTATCTCAAGCATACGTAAAGTCCCGATACGGCAGAAAGTACACTTTCCGCAGGACTCATCCTGGGTAAAATTCAAAAAATATTTTGCCACGTCCACCATGC
>DEUU01000407.1:0-5701 GCA_002362735.1 Dehalococcoidia bacterium UBA3254 | reverse complement strand
AAATATTTTGCCACGTCCACCATGCATGAACTTGAGTCCATCGTGATCAACCCTCCGGAGCCCATAATAGCGCCGGTAGCAGGAATCGTCTCATAATCTATTCGGGTGTCTGCCAGTCTGGCTGGAATCACCCCTCCGGAAGGTCCACCAATCTGGATCGCCTTGAATTCCAGTCCGGTAGAAGTACCTCCGCCCATTTCCAGAACAATTTCACGGATGGTAGTGCCCAGAGCTACTTCAATCAAGCCGCTGCGGGCGATCTTTCCGGCTAAAGAAAAAGTTCGCGTTCCCTTGCTTTTTTCTGTCCCATTGAACGAGTATTGGTCGCCGCCGTTCCGGATGATCCAGGGGATTACCGAATAGGTTTCCACATTATTTATGTTCGTTGGTTGTCCCCAAAGTCCGGCTTCGGCTGGAAAAGGAGGCCGCGTCCGGGGCATTCCCCGCTTGCCCTCTATAGACATCATGAGAGCGGTCTCTTCGCCGCAGACAAAAGCCCCTGCTCCCTCGCGAATTTCGATATCGAAATCAAAACCTTTACCCAGAATGTTTTCGCCCAGGTAATTCCTTTCTCTGGCTTTTTTCAGAGTAACTTCCAGGCGTTCCAAAGCCAGAGGGTATTCTGCCCGGCAATAAATATAGCCGATCGAAGCGCCGATAGCATAACCCGCAATGATTATTCCTTCTATAACGCTATGAGGATCGCTTTCCAAAACGTTGCGGTTCATAAAGGCTCCAGGATCGCCTTCATCAGCATTGCACACCAGATATTTAGGGTAGCCTTTAGCCTTGCGAGCTAACCCCCATTTGGTGCCTGTAGAAAATCCAGCCCCTCCCCGGCCGCGGAGTCCGGACTTCAGCACTTCGTTGATGACACTCTCCGGCGTCATCTGCGTAATCACCTTTTTAAGTGCTTCATACCCACCTGAACCAATATAATCATCAATATTTTCGGGATCGATAATTCCGCAATTCCGAAGCACAATTCTTTTCTGCTTGGCCATGAGACTATCCCATTCCGCTGAAGGTACAGCGAATTCAGTCACCGGACTTCCTGCAATAATATGTTCTCTGACAATACGTTCCATCTTCTCAGGAGTAATGTTTTTATACAATGTGCGCTCACCAGCGGGTGGAACTACCTCAACCAGCGGCTCGTTATAGCACATGCCCATGCACCCGGTCGACTTGAGTACAAGCGGCAGTCCTTTGTTTTGAAGCATAACATTTAGTGAATCGTTAACTTTTCGGGCTCCGGCGGCGATGCCGCAGGAAGCCATGCCAACTCTCACCAGATATTTATCAATTGTTTCGTTCATGTTCATTTAAGTGACTCAACCGGGACCGTTGACTCCGATTTTTGGAATTCTTTTATTACTTTGCTAACATTCTCAGGAGTTAGCCTGGCATAAGTCTCATTGTTAATCATAATCGTAGGAGCCAGACTACAACAGCCAAGACACGCAACTTTTTCAACGGAAAATTTTCCATCCAGGCTGGTCTCTCCTTCTTTTGCCCCAACACACTTACAGACGGCATCAGCTATCTTCTCAGCACCATTAAGATGACATGCAGTCCCGTGACAAATCTTAATCAAGTTTTCGCCCTGGGGTTGCAGGCGGAATTGAGCATAGAATGTCACTATACCATAAATATCCGCTGCTGAAATTTGAGTATCCTGAGCCACGCGTAAAATAGCGGATTGAGGAACATAGCCATAGACTTCCTGGATTTCCTGTAGTATAGATATCATAGCACCGGGGTGAATATTATGTTTATAGACAATCGCATCGATCACAGCTGTATTTGGTAGTCCTCTGGTTTTAACATCCTTCAACGTCATAAAAACCCTTCTCTTTTATAATAATGAAGACAATAGGGGCCTGATTTACATTCCCGAATGATTCAGAGAGCGAAGGAGATCTACTTTCGAGGCTCGATGCCGTTCATACATGCTAACGATTCGCAGTACCTCAGCATCTTTAACCCATGAATTGTTACGAATTTTGTTAGCGATGGCTTCGACAGTGACCGGAGCATCAACCATGATTACCAGATCTTTTGACCCGATTACCGGATCCACAAAATCTATTCCTGGAGTGTCTTCCAGGTCTCGCATGGCTTTAATCAGTTCCGACTGTTCCATTTCATCAACCAGGTTGACCAGTAAATAAGCTCTAAGTCCCATTTTTGTCTCCTTAAAAAATATCTTTGAAGTAGTTTATTAATTATTAGTAAACCACGTAATCGTAAAACGTACATCCGTGGTGTTCCTGTTTCATGCATGTGGAAAACACTGATTCGTATAGGTCGAATGCATATGATTGTTATGGGATTATTAGACTTAATATTATGATTGAGATAATATTAAGTTGAAAAGAGATATCAGAACATGGAAAATCCAATTGAGGAATTAGCACAACCGATTAAAATCCTTCTTGCTGAAGATCACGTGATAGTCCGTGAAAGCATCCGCCAGTCCCTTGAACGCAGATCTAATTTCCAGGTAGTTGGGGAAGCCAGCGACGGAGAGGAAGCCGTGAGAATGGCACTGGAACTTAAACCAGACGTTGTGATTATGGATATTTCAATGCCCAAGCTAAATGGCATTGAAGCCACCAAAAAGATCAAGGGCTCCCAGCCTTCTATTACCATTCTGGCTTTAACCGCCTATGATTATGAACAATATATCTTTCCTTTACTGGCGGCTGGGGCCGCCGGTTATCTTCTCAAGGATGTCAGCAGCCGGGAATTAATCCATGCCATTGAGACCGTACATAAAGGTGAATCCGTTCTTCATCCGGCAGTAGCTCGCAAAGTTTTACAACGGTTTAAGCGGAATGGTGATTACCCCAGTGAAGAAGTAACCAAAATTCTTACTGATCAGGAGATCACGGTTCTTAAGATGGCGGCTAAAGGAATGAATAACAAGAGCATAGCGGATGAACTATCGATCAGCGTTCGCACCGTTGAAAGTCACCTCGCTAGCATTTTTATTAAACTCAACGTAGGTTCCCGAACTGAAGCCGTAATACAGGCGATGAGAGAAGGCTGGTTTACGCTGGAAGAATTATCCTGAATCGCGATGACCAGGAAGCAAAAACCCATGTATCAAGAAAATGCCGAGAAGGCTCTCTTCAGAATAATTGACGGTTCACCTGTAGCTACCTTTGTTATCAACAAAGATCATGAGGTAATCTACTGGAATACGGCAATCGAAGCCCTTACCGGGATGAAAAAAGAAGAAGTTCTGGGTACCAGCCATCACCGCAAAGCCTTCTTTAATACTGATCAAAGAATAATGGCTGACTTGATAGTGGATGGGGCAAGTGATAAAGAAATCGAGGAACGTTATGAGGGCAAATCTAAAAAATCGAACTTGATCGATGGAGCCTTTGATGCAGAGGATTACTTCCCCGTAATGTCTGGACAGTCCGGAAAATGGCTCCATTTTACGGCCAGCCCTATCCGGGACGACCATGGTGATATTATTGGCGCTATTGAAACGCTGGCAGATGTTACGGAGAGAAAAAAAGCGGAAGAAGCCCTCCGGGATTCAGAATACAACTATCGCAATCTATTCGAAAGTGCTCTGGATCCCATCTGGGTTAATGATGAGGAAGGCTATATCCAGGCAGCAAACGAATCAACAGCCAGACTGACCGGATATTCAGTAGCAGAACTCAAAGGTTCCAACTTAAGCCTTTTTCTTGCTGAACCCACTCTTTCGAGTTTACGTGAAATTCATAATAAGTTACTTCTCGGCCTGACCTTACCTGATTCTCACGAGTTGAAAATTGTCCGGAAAAACGGGAGCGAAGCATTCTGCAAGGTAGCAACGAATTTAATTGTTCGCGATAGTACCACGCATATGTTCCAGAACATCGCCCGGGATGTAACCCGCGAAAAGCGTTTATATGAAAACCAGCAGTATTACCTCAAAGAAATTACACGAGCTCAAGAAGAAGAGCGTAAACGAATTGCTCGCGAACTTCACGACAGCACAGCACAAAATCTAATCGCATTAATGCACCAGGTTGAAAATCTGCTTGATGAAAAAGCGACTCTGCCCATCAGCCAGGCGAAGAGTCTATGGAGCTTCTATGAACATATCCGGGACGTACTCCACGAAGTCCGGCGTTTCAGCCGGGACCTGCGCCCCTCCATTCTGGATGACCTCGGGCTCATCCCGGCTATTGAATGGTTATCCGGAGAAACTAAATCGAATTACGGGATAGAAGCAGGGCTCCAAATAAATGGAAACGAACGCAGATTGACTCCGGAAGCAGAGCTATTGTTGTTCCGTATTGTTCAGGAGTCTGTCAATAATGTAATCAAACACGCTAAAGCGACTAAGGTTGATATTGAAGTTGTTTTTGCAGAAAAACAGATCACTTTAGTGGTGACCGATAACGGTATAGGATTCTCACCACCGCCGCATATGGGAGGATTGATTCACACTGGTAAACTCGGAATTGTCGGGATAGAGGAAAGGATTCAACTGCTTGGGGGGACTCTCAAAATATCTTCCGAACCCGATAGAGGAACCAGTATTCTGGTAAGCGCGCCGGTCTAGCGATACTGGCGTCCAGCAATCATTAAACTACCTAAATATGGGTGAATGCAAGTTTCTTCACCTCTCTTTCTTGCCTTGTTGGAGAGAGTAGGGGGATTATTTGCCGTCATAACCAAAGTAATCAATTAACCGAATTTCAGGTCTACAGGTCTAACCCCTAAAGCTTTTGCCAATTTGCGGATAGTGCTGTAATGCGGCCTGACGACTCCAGTTTCTAATCTCGCCACGGTAACATAGTGAATTCCAGCCTTTTTGCCCAATTCTCTTTGAGATAAAAATTTTCTTTCTCGAACGACTTTCAATTTTGGCATTACTTAACCCAACCTTAGAAAGATAATAGGTTAAGTTTAACATTTTGTCAACATAGTGCTAGCGTTTTCCTCAGGTTTTTACGCTAGTATTGTGCTAGCATATCATGCGTAATTTGAGGGTATAATATCAAACTTTTTAACTATCCATAATTGTGGAGCGATTCAAATTCAAATTGAACCTATTATTTGGTCTTTCTGAAGCGCTTTAAACCTTCAACTACCTATTTAAGTGAGGTGGAACCTCTTTGCAATTCATATACCCAATAAAACAAATTCTCGGAATAGAATTAACTTCTAGAACAGTATATCTTCCCTTAATCTTTAGTATGTGGTAAATTATTTTCTCTAAATACTTTCATTGACGTTATTTTGGATCGGCCGGATGAGAGGTAAATTCTGAAATATTGAGAGGATAAATTAAATTAGATCAATAAAAGTTAAGTTGACCATGGGACGAAGGTACTATAAGCTTGAATTACATTGCATAATCATTCCAGGGACGGGCTGAAAAATGAAGATAATACGATTTAAAATCAAGTGTTGGAAGTGCGGCAGGGAAGAGTCGTATGTTGAAACATACGGTGATAGAGTCGTTGAGGTCAATCTCGATAAGCTCTGTCCAACTTGCTCTGATACCTGGATGAGAAGATGTGAATGGATCATCGAAAAATCTCCATTCAATTAGGCGCAAAGATATTCATCGCCAACCCCGGATATTGAAAGTGCACCATATGTATCTAATTGGCAACCATTTTCCCGAATCAATTACTTGACATGGGAGGCTATGCGAAAGGATATGGCATTGTACCATAAC
>DEUU01000262.1 GCA_002362735.1 Dehalococcoidia bacterium UBA3254 | reverse complement strand
TCTTTGTTTCTTGATTAGTTTTTTTTGTATTCCGGAAACTCGGAACACAATTTCAATGCCTGCGGAAACTGGCAATCAGCCGCGGGCGGGCACTCATTCAACATTGGTCAGTTCAAGTACGTTCCGCATCTTAAAAGATCTAAGTTTTGCTCTAATTTCGTTAGTCACGATGGGGATTTTTATAATGCGTATTGCTGCTCAAAATCAATTATTGCCTCTATTAGGACAGGAAAGGATGGGATTATCTTCAGGCCAGATAGGCAGCGCTATGACAGTGATTATGATTTTCCAAATTATAGCTACCCTCGTTGGAGGCAGACTGTCCGACCGTTTCGGCAGGAAAATCATTATCACAATTGGGATCATAATCTGTGCGGCATCTCTTGTCATTCTCGCGCGAAGTTACAACTTTGAGGTGTTGATACTTAGTTGCGTCGGTATGGGAACTGGAATCGGGATGGCTGGCGCTGTCTCTTTAACTTATGTGGTGGACATTTCTACCCGGAATAATTATGATGCCAGTATGGGTCTATATCGCGCCATTACTGACTTTAGCTTCGTGATTGGGCCTGTTCTTCTGGGCTGGCTTGCGGATACCGGAGGATTCAGTCTGGCATTACTGGTTAATAGTGGTTTTTTGCTTATCATCGGTATTCTCTTTCAAATTTTTGCCAGAGGACTGGCTAACCAGAAAATAAAAACCAAAGATGCCAGTCTGAACCCATAAAACAATCTGACCTTTTTATATAATATGGGACTTCACAGGAGCTTGGGATAATGAGTGTAAAAGATAAGTACGCATTTGTAGGGATCGGACTTACCAGGCAGGGGAAAGTACCTGAATTGACAGGCCACGAGCTAGCGGTCCAGGCGGTATTAAGAGCCATAGAGGATGCCGGATTAAAAAAGTCAGAGGTTAACGGATATATCTGTCAGCAAGCTTACGGAAGCGGAGCATCACCTTCAATAGTTAGAGATATCGGTATTCCCGCCAGATTAATCTGGCAGTTATACGGCACCGGTACTCACGGATTAGGTGTTTTCATTTCCGCTATTGGCGCCTTAGAATCTGGCGTTTGTGATACCGTGGCACTCGTCTATGCATCCAGTGCTTCATCACAAAAAGTTAGGGTAGGTGAAGCTTCAGATGAAACCAGTATCGAAGGTGCTTATGGTGCGTACGGAATAGCAGCCGCAGTGGCAGGTTGGGCGCGGAGGTATATGCACCTCTATAATATTACTGAAAAGCATCTGGGTCAGGTAGCGGTGACCTTGCGGGATTATGCTGCCAAGCGTCCTGAAGCCATCATGTATGGGAAAAAACTGACACTTGAAGATTATTTTAATTCCAGGTACCTTTCCGAGCCATTGCGTGCCCGAGATTGTTGTTTAGTAAATGATGGTGCTGTGGCTTTGATCATAACTACGGCTGAACGAGCTAAAGGCTTACGACGCACCCCGGTCTATATTATGGGATACGGCCAGGACTTTTCAATAGGCTCCGCAGCTACGTCAGCCGAAGCGATATTTGAATTTGATGGTTCAATGTCCACGAAGGTCAGTAAGAAAGTTCTCGGAATGGCTGGCATTGATTTGAAAGACATTGATGTGGCACAGTTTTACGATGCCTTTACCATCAATGTCATTCAACAATTATCCGGTTTTGGATTTTGCCGCAGGGGAGAAGAAGGCGTGTTTATAGAAGAAGGTAATATCGGATTAAACGGAATAATTCCCAGCAATACATCTGGAACACTGCATTCCTGGAGCTATCTGCATTCCTGGACGCATTTTACAGAGGGTATCCGTCAATTGAGAGGCGAAGCAGGGGAATGTCAGGTCAAAAATGCGGAAATTTGTCTGGTTACCGGAGGGTTAGGCGCTATGGATAACGGTGTTGCTGCCGGATGTTTCATCCTCAGGAGGTAGGAATGGAAAACGAATACAGGAAAGAATTACCCCCTCTAACCCGGGCGATGGAGCCATTTTGGGAAGGTGCTAAAAAAAATATGCTCATGGTTTATCATTGTTTGAACTGCGGAAAGAATTACTGGCCGGCAATTGACTGTCCGGCTTGTGATAAACCCCATATGGAGTGGGTTGAGTCGACCGGTAAAGGAGAAGTCTTTACCTACACTATTATGCATCAGGTTTACCATCCAGGGTGGGAAAGCGAAGTGCCCTATAATATTGCCTGGGTAAAATTGGATGAAGGACCTGTCCTGGTCTCTAATATCACGGATTGCCAAAACAAAGATATATTTATCGGAATGAAAGTTGAAGTTGTATTCAATGAGGTTACTCCGAGAGTGACTTTACCAAAGTTTAAACCATTGAAATAAAAATACAGTTAGAAGACCCACATAAAAGCCTGATATGCTTTATTTTGAATATTATTAAACGAGATTGCCTTTTTGCTAGAGGTTCATTTAGGTCAGGCGAACCGCCCTGGGTCAATGATGTTTTTAGATAGCCAACGCCTTAATATTTAAACTCTAGTGATATTGAGGTCCCTTCCCCGGACTTAGAATGTATGTCGAAACTCCCGTTAAGTAATCTGGCTCTTTCCTGCATACCTAGTAAGCCAAGTTTGCTCTCTAATGCCAGTTTACTAATTGGTTTGGGCAATTCAAATCCTTTTCCATTATCAACAATGGCTACCCTCGCCGTATCTTCAGAAAAGGTGAGAATAACGGTAACCTCGGTGGCTCTCGAATGGCGTCTCACATTTGTTAAAGCTTCTTGCACAAAACGGAAAATCATGACTTCCTTATCTGAATTCATATTTGGGGCGTTTCCCTTAAAGATCAATTGAGCTTTGATATTGTTTTTTCCATTAATGTTATCAACCAGCCACCTTAACGCTTCGATCAAACCGATATTATCCAGGACGCTGGGCCTTAACTTGACGCATAATCTGCGAAGATCATCCGAGGCCTGGGAAGCGGTATCTCTAAACGATTCGATCTGTTTAGTGACAATTTTAGGTAGATTATTTTCATTATCATCTAATAGTGCCTGTATATTGTTAGAAAGAGCAAATAGTGTTTGAATAGTGCCGTCGTGTAACTCGTGAGCTACATATTTTCTCTCATTTTCCTGGGCTTTCAATCCTTCCAGCAAATAAATTTGCCGTTCAGATTCTCTATCTGCAAATATCAGTTTTTCTCTCCTTACCCATTTAATAATAAGTACAACGCAACTTATAGCGATAAAAGGAACGACTAGAAATAAAACATTGGTAAAGAGGGAAGGAAAGCTATTTGTATAGAATATTACCCGTGGCAATATGATTACAAATGAAAATAACCAGACAAAAAGAGATGCCATCCATCCAAAGGCAACTGCAGTATACAAAAAAGATAAATAAATAAGGCTTCCATTAATATGATAAATATATTCTGTGAGCCGAATTTGCCAGATAAAATCTAATCTCTGGTTGAAGGATAAAAAATCGTAGTAATAGAAAAACGATATCATGACTAATAGTATTAATAAGAGCCATGAGTGAGGGTTGGCCAGCAACGCCATCACCTTATTCAAGTCGATACCGAAAGGAATTTTCTTTTCAATTAATATTGATTGTTTCATTGAAATCTGTTTATGGCTCATATCTTTGACGGCCAATCTACAGCTGGATTTTAACATATTTGATTTGTTAATTAAAAATTATGACGTAACTTTGGATGTATCCACGTAATTAAAGTTTGTTTCCTGGGGAGTTGAATAATTATTGTCATTGTTATATACTTCCACATACTACCGTAATTGACAATCACTGCGATGTATCTTTAGTGATGATATAATCGAGTGTCTATTACGCCGGGACTGATTTAACCGACCGGTCTTATAAGACAAACCTTTAAAACTAGGTAGAACCAATTATCAAAGAGGAGGACACAGTAGTGAAAAGGTCTGCATTGGGGTTATTTTTTTCTCTTTTAATGGTGGCAGTAATTTTAGCCTCGGTAATTGCCTGCTCCAGTTCACCCTCACCCTCATCTCCAGCTCAAACCTCTGCACCGGCTCAAACCTCTGCTCCAGCTCAAACCTCTGCTCCGCCTAAAACCTCTGCTCCAGCTCCAACCAGCGCTGGGCCAACCGCAACAACTCCAGCCCAAACTTCGGCTCCGCCGGCTTCTACGACTAGCGCCGTTAAACCCATCGAGCTTTCATTCGCCAGCACAAGTTCTACATCTTCAGAGATTCACAAGCATTATGAGCGCCTGGCTGAGAAGATCAAAAACGACAGCGGGGGACGTCTTACGCTGCGAATTTATCCTAACAATACCCTGGTATCCGGACCCGATATGCGTAAAGGGATTAAGGAAGGCGCTGCCGATATGGGATCCTCAGCAATCTACACAGTTGATCCCGAATTTCAGGTTGAGGTTAACTTGCCTCAGCTTATCCTGGCTAAGGATACTCCAACCGCTGATAAAATATACTCCGCTCTCTACGATAAATATACCAGTATTTTTAAGGATGAATGGAAAAGTTATAAATTCCTGTGGATGGCCCCGACTCTCCCTACCTTCTTATATACCGTGGATAAACCCATTAGAACAATGGCGGATATGAAAGGTATGCAAATCAGGGCGCCGAGCAAACTGGTCACTGACCTGGTTAAATCTCTGAGCGGCACCCCGGTATCCATGTCAATGCCTGACTGGATCGTTTCTCTAGACAAACATACTACAGACGGAGCCGCTACCACGACAGGAACCCTGCCGGATTTCCAGGTGGGCACCAAACTAAAATATTGCACCACTTACAGCTTCGGGACCTCGATGTGGTATACCGCGATGAACCTGAATACGTATAACAAGCTTTCACCCGACCTGCAAAAGGTAATCGATAACGCGATTGTCTGGGGCCGGGATGATGAGATTAAAACCTGGGTAACCTACAACCAGAGTGCGATGGACTATGCTAAAACCAGCGGAGTCCAAATAATCGACCTTTCCGGTGAAGAGAAACTCAAATGGGATCTTGCCACCCAGGGAGTATACAATGCCATAGCAAACGATCTCAACAGCAAAGGCTATCCGGGAACAGCTTTTGTGGGTATGTGCCGAGATCTTGCTAAGGCTAATCAATAAGGAATAACGAGCTAATAGTAGAAACAAGTTCATTCAATTTTCCGTTAGGGGCGGGTTTAGAAACCCGCCCTACGAAAATCAGGCTGCTCCCGATAACATCCTCCAGAAATTATATACCATAAAGGGTGGTGGACGTTATGGATATAACAACTAATAAGACTGCATCTGTCAAAAGCAGTTTGGTCATTAGAATACTATATGTAGCAGCTGGCGTGATTCTGATGGCTATGACAGTAGTAATTGTAGGTAATATTTTAGGGCGGGCGATTTTTAACGCACCCATTTACGGTACGATTGAAATAGCCGGTCTGACCGGGGCGATGGTAGTTTCGATTTCTGTTATCCTGGCTGAACGGGCGCGACGAAATATCGTGGTCGATGTCATAGCTTCCCGGTTTCCTCCACGGATGAGGGCGATTTGTGATGGTATTACCATGCTTCTGACTACGGGAACCTTACTTATTCTATTTTGGGCGATGTTTAATTTTGCCCTGAATTCGCTGACCGGGGGGGAATATACAGGAACGCTGGGCATTAGCCCTTCACCATTTCAATTTATCTGGGCATTCAGCCTGATAGCCCTCTGCGCATATGTATTGTGGCATATGGTGGAAGCCTTCAGAAAGGCGGGTAAGAAATGAGCCCAGTTATAGCCGGCCTGATCGGTATTTGTGTTCTCCTGGGTATCATGGCATTTGGAATGCCAATCGGATTTGCCATGATGATGGTTGGTTTTGCGGGCTCCGTCTATCTAATCGGCTTAAAAGGGGCTTTCTTTTCTCTCTCGAGCATTCCCTATTCCACGATTTCTAACTATGATTATTGCGTATTGCCTCTTTTCCTGCTAATGGCTTCTATCTGCCTGAATGCAGGACTGGGAAAATCACTTTTTCAACTGGTTTATGTCTGGATAGGACGTATCCAGGGTGGTTTGGCGGTGGCAACCATCGGGGCCTGCGCTATGTTTGCGGCAGCAAGTGCTTCCAGTATTGCTACAGCCGTGACGATCGGCATGGTAGCCATCCCGGAGATGCGCAGATATAAATATGACACGGCGTTAGCTACTGGCGCTGTTGCAGCAGGAGGGACTCTGGGCATTCTGATTCCTCCCAGTGGGACGCTCATCGTTTACGGTATTATCACTCAACAATCTATCAGCAAGCTTTTTATCGCTGGAATCCTTCCCGGGATTGCCTTATCTTTGATGTTTATGATCATGATTTTTATCCGTGCCAAAATGACACCGGGAATAGCTCCCGCCGGTTTATCCACTACCTTTAAACAAAAAATGGCGGCTACAGGTGATTCAGCTGAAATGATCGCTCTGCTTTTACTGGTAATTATTGGCCTGATCGTAGGACTGTTTACTCCGACCGAAGCCGGAGCGATCGGCGCATTTGGAGCCATTGTGTTTTCCTTGATTCGAAGGAGATTAAGCTGGAACGGATTTAAAGATTCTGTGGTAGATACGCTGGGAAACACCGGTATGATTTTTACAATTATTGTAGGAGCCTTCATTTTCAACGCTTTCCTGGTGAGGAGTACGATCCCTATGGAGATCGCCTCATGGGTGGCCAGTCTTAGCTTACCGGCAACAGTTATCATGGTGATTATAATCCTGATCTACATCGTACTGGGGTGTTTTATAGATGCGATGTCCATGATACTTTTGACAATTCCCATCTTTTTTCCCGTGGTGGTGGCACTCCATTTTGACCCGATCTGGTTCGGCATCATCATCGTGCTGATCACTGAAATGGCGATGATTACCCCGCCGGTAGGAATGAACGTATATGTGATCAGCGGAATAACCAGAGATGTCCCGATGTCGACCGTTTTTAAAGGGATCACACCCTTTGCCATAACGATGGTCATTTTTATAGCCATCCTTTTTGTCTTTCCACAGATTGCGCTGGTCCTGCCAAGCATATCTAAATAGAAATAAAATATTGTGAACAACACGTTAAGTTGGCAGAGGGAGTTATTCTCTTTGGCGCCAGTTTTATCAAATAATATAGCGAGGCTTTGCCTACAGCCTCGCTATATTATTAAATTTCAAATTTTGAAGACTGTCTAACCTGGATCACCGGGATTAATAACACATTGTGAAATTCGAATTACTTTCCTCTCATCTACTCTTTGTCAAGTTGTATAGGTGTATAAAATGAAGAATTTAACTTCATAGATGTTTACATAAGAAGGAGATTAATGTCTGAGAATAAAAACACTCAAAAGAAATCCGGTGAAGAAACATCCCACCTCAGGGGATTGGGATTCATCTCTTCCAGTAGTGGAGATGCCAATACCGGGGTGATAGACGTTAATAATGGAAAGATTGTCCGGATAAGGCCTCTACATTACGATTGGAAATTCGATCCGAAACAGTTTAATCCCTGGAAAATGGAAGCCAGAGGAAAGGCATTCGTGCCGACCTTGAAATCTCTGATGCCGCCGTTTAGTTTAGCATATAAGAACAGGGTGTATTCACCCAACCGAATTCTCTATCCGATGAAAAGGGTGGATTGGAATCCGAAAGGCGAAAGAAATCCACAAAACCGGGGCAGCAGCAAATACGTCAGGATTTCATGGGAAGAGGCACTGGATATTATTGTCAGTGAAATTAAAAGAGTGCATCAGAAATATGGACCTTATGCTATCTTGTCTCAGGGAGACGGACATGGGGAGACCAAGGTAATTCATGGTCCCCACGGCTGTCAAAATAGACTCCTGGCATTGCTCGGGGGATTTACATTCCAGGCTCGAAATGCAGATAGCTGGGAAGGGTGGTACTGGGGGGCCAAGCATGCCTGGGGATGTGAGTTCGTTGGTCAGATGGAACCGGTAATTAACGCTATTCCGGATATCGTGGAGAACGCTGAACAGGTATTGTTCTGGGGTTGTGACCCGGAGACGACATCCTGGGGATTCGATGGTCAGATGGCCAGTCGTCTTTGTTACTGGTTTTCTGAATTGGGGATAAAGAGTATTTACATCTGTCCTGATCTGAACTATGGTGCTGCAGTACACGCCGATAAGTGGATTCCGATCCGGCCCAATACCGATGCGGCACTGCAACTGGCGATTGCTTACCTGTGGATTAAAACAGGGACCTACGATAAAGAGTATATCAAGACCCATACTGTCGGTTTCGAAAAGTTCGAAACTTATGTCATGGGTAAAGAAGATGGGATTCCCAAGACTCCGGAATGGGCAGAGGAGAAAACAACTATCCCAACCCGGATTATAAAAGCCCTGGCGCGAGCATGGGCTTCAAAAATAACCTCCATTGCTCATGGTAACGGCGGACCTGCCATCCGCGGAGCTTTCGCTACGGAAAATGGCAGACTGGAAGTTCTATTATTAGCGATGCAGGGATTGGGAAAACCGGGTGTGCACCAGGTAAAAATGATGGAATGGGGCCGGCGGCTTACAAGAGATACAGACCCCATGCCTCTTTCCACAGTAATTCCAAATGTGTTTACTGTATCCCTGGGGGCGATGAATTTTTCAACTAATAAACTGGGGACGAGTTCAACGGCGACACCTCTTCCCAGGCAGATTATTCCGAAACTTCTCATCCATGATGCCTTGCTGAAAGCCCCTCTCACCTGGTATGGCAACACTATGGCCATGAGTAAAGTCGATGATCAGTTCGTTAAATACAAATATCCGGTTGAAGGTTGTTCCGAAGTCCGTATGATCTGGACGGATACACCCTGCTGGATAACCTGCTGGAACGACAGCAACAGCTACATCAAAGGCCTCAGAAGTCCCAAGATCGAATTTATTCTGGCACAGCATCCCTGGCTGGAAAACGATTGCTTGTTTGCTGATGTAATTCTGCCAGTCAGTACCAAGTTTGAACTCAACGATATCGCCTCGGACAATATGAGCGGACAATTCCATTTGATTCTAAATGAGAGTAAATGTATCGAAGCCAGAGGTGAGTCAAAGAGCGATTATGAGATTGTTTGCATGATCGCAGATAAACTGGGACTGATCAAGGAATATACCCAGTCATTAAGTATTGAGGATCGTATTAAACTTGGTTTTGAGAACTCCGGAGTGCAGAAATTAGTTTCTTATGAAGAGTTCAAAGAAAAGGATTATTTTGTGGTCCCGACCGATCCGGAATGGAAGAAATATCCTCCGGGCTTGAGGAAATTCTATGAAGACCCGGAGAATAACAAACTGACGACACCGACCGGCAAGATTGAGTTTTATTCCCAGAAGTTGGCTGATCATTTCCCGGATGATAAAGAAAGACCTCCGGTACCCCACTGGATTGAGAAGGGAGAAAGCCACGATGAGAGAGTTAGCAGTGAACGGGCTCAGCAATATCCTCTTTTGATTGTATCTAATCATCCAAAATGGAGGGTCCATGCCAACCATGACGATATGACCTGGCTGAGAGAAATACCTACCTGCAAGGTGAGAGGTCCGGATTGTTATTTATATGAACCCTTATGGATAAATCCCCTGGATGCCGCCACGAGAGGGATTCGAACCGGGGATGTAGTGAAAGTATTCAACGAAAGAGGGGCGGTACTGGGAGGGGCTTATGTGACGGAGAGGATCATGGAGGGAGCGGTTTACATGGACCATGGAGCAAGATATGATCCGATCATCCCCGGAGAACTGGATAGAGGGGGTGCCATTAATACGATTACTCCCCATAATATCACCTCGAAAAACGCTACGGGCATGGTAGTGAGCGGTTTTCTGGTGCAGGTGGAGGGGGCTGATCTAGACGGATTACGCCAGAAATACCCCGAGGCTTTTAAGAGAAAATATCATCCCGGATCCGGCCTGGTTCTGGAAAGAGTATTGGATGGAGATAAATAAAAATGAAATCGTTAATTGTTGATGTGAGAAAATGCAACGGATGTTATAACTGCCAGATCGCCTGTAAAGACGAGCATGTGGCCAACGATTGGACTCCCTATGCCAAACCCCAGCCGGATACCGGCCATTTCTGGTTGAAGCTGAACGAATATGTCCGGGGGACAGTCCCTAAAGTTAAGATGCACTATATACCGATATTATGCCAGCATTGTGACGACGCCCCCTGTATCAAATCCTGTAAAATAGAAGGAGCTCTTTATAAACGAAAAGACGGCGTGGTTATCATAGATCCTCAGAGATGTACAGGTTGTCGCAACTGCGTTGATGCCTGTCCGTATGGAGCCATCTATTTTAATGATAATCTCATCCTGGCACAGAAATGCACCATGTGCGCTCATTTATTGGACCGGGGCTGGAAAGAACCGCGGTGCGTTGATGTCTGTCCCACCGGGGCTTTGACTTTCGGAGAGGAGCAAGATTTAAAATCTCTGGCCATCGACGCTCGTGAATTATATCCCGAATACAAAACCAAACCCCGTGTATATTATATCGGTATCCCCGGAAAATTTGTTGCCGGTGCGATATATGATCCGGATGAAGATGAGTGTATTGAAGTTGCAGACATCTCATTAATTGATCAAAAGACCGGTGAAGTTTTTAAGACGGTGACGGATAACTTCGGAGATTTTTGGCTGAATGGGCTGAAGACCGGAACTTTTTCTCTTAAAATAGAAAAAATCGGATACAGTCCTGTAGAAATCAAATTGATCAGTACGGAAAAGGATGTTAATCTGGGAGACATAAAATTATTCAAAAACGTCACATGAGAACATAAGGAAGCCTCAGATGGCAGATAATAAGTATACTGAGCAGGTAGTGAGAGAACCCTGGGTGAAAAGCATTAATCCTGAAGTTGTAGAATCCATAATACACTTCGATGGGGAGAAAGACGCGGAGGTGTTGGTTTTTGAAATTACTTATGATTGAGGGTGGATGCCCCCGTGACGCTGATTTTCCCGAGGGTGGGATTCCCCGTATAGTTGAGGGTAGAAGCGCCCGAAACCTCTACGTTCAATTCTCCATTGACATTCAAGTTGGCGGTGCTGGCGCCGCTGATATCGGTAGTTGCGTTCTTGAGAGTAAAATTGGGCAGATTCGCAGTGCTGGCACCAGATACGTTCAGATTTAGATTATCGGAAGCCCCGGTGAGCTCAGCTCGGCTGGCACCGGACAAATCCATCCGGGAGTCCGTGGCTTTCAATTGACCGGTGATCTTTCCGGCGCCTGAAACGGAGAGATCGGTATCGCCGGTCTCCATCTCGATCGTCAGAGTACTGGCTCCGGACAGGTCGACACTAAAATTTTGGGAAGATGAGAAACCCGTGACGTTGCCATGGGAAGCCCCGGAAACATTCAGACGGCTCAAGACTGGCAAATTGATTTTGGCATCAGGATATGAGCGGGTGAAATATCCTGATTTCATGCCTATTTTCAGTGTTTTTCCGGATTGTGAAACGTTAAAATAGTCGAACAAGTTTTCATAAGCTGAAATAGAGATACTGTAAGTATTCGAAGGAGTGACTTCGAAATTAAAAGCGCTACTGATCTCGATATCCGTAAAGTTATTGAAATCGTATGATTTCGTTATAATATTGCCCGAACCGTTAATGACACCAAAACCGGAGCAGCCGGCGAGCAGGGCCGCCGTCAGTATTAAAATGATTGGAGCTATCCATCCGAATACTTTTTTCATTTAGTTTACCCGGAAGTTATTCAACTGAATTTTAGGGTATACATTACATTTTATCAAATTATGTAGTTAGATCCATATGTATTGATTTTTCTTACTGTATAATGAGACCGATTTCGTATTTGATTATTTAAACCAACTCACATATCATAGAAGATGAAAATTTCTCGAAAGCGGGAGTTGTTTGTTCATGTCTGAGAAGGTGTACGTGAATTGCGGGCAGGGCGGTCCGGTGCAGGTCCATGTTAAAGACGGGAAAATCATCCGGGTTCGTCCCCTTGTATTTGACAATACTGATGCGCCATCATGGAAGATTGAAGCTCACGGCAAGAAGTTCGTGCCTTTTCGTAAAGTCTGTCTTCCTGCCTATTCTTTGACAGAGCGTGCCCGTGCTTATTCTGATGATCGAATCAAATATCCCATGGTCCGGGTGGATTTCGATCCGGACGGACAAAGACATCAGGAAAACCGTGGCAAGTCGGGTTACCGCCGGGTCAGCTGGGAAGAAGCGCTCGACCTGGTCGCCAGAGAAATGAAACGAATACGGGCTAGTTTCGGGGCTTCGGCTATCATGTCCAGAGCTTCATCTCATCACAATTGGGGCTTTTTCGGTTACCGCACCAGCGTTTGGGCCAGGTTTTTTAATCTGATCGGGTTTACGGAGATCGTGGACAATCCGGATAGCTGGGAAGGGTGGCACTGGGGAGCTGCCCATGCTTTCGGGTTTTATTGGAGATTTGGGCTGCCCGAACAATACGATCTGCTGGAGGATGCTCTCAAAAATACTGAACTGGTGATTCACTGGGGCAATGATCCTGATTCTACTCACGGTGTCTATGGAGGACAGGAGTCTGCTATCTGGCGTTTATGGTTAAAACAGCTTGGTATCCGGCAAATCTTTATTGACCCTTTTTGTAATTACACTGCAGTGATTCAGGCTGACAAATGGATTGCCCCTCGACCAGGCACCGATGCCGCAATGGCTGAGGCAATCGCTTACATATGGTTGAAAACCGGGAATTACGATAAAGATTATTTATCAACACACACCCAGGGTTTTGAAGAATTTAAAAAACATATTCTGGGGGAAGAGGACGGGACGCCCCGATCCCCAGAATGGGCGGAGAATATCTGTGGGGTTCCAGCCAGAACTATTGTGGCTTTGGCGAATGATTGGGCATCTAAACGGACGATGCTTGCGGCAGGGGCACGCGGGGGAGAATCCGGTGCTTGTCGCCAGGCTTATGGTACAGAGTGGCCGCGATTGATGGTTTATCTCCAGGCAATGCGGGGGTTGGGTAAGCCGGGGGTCAATATCTGGGGAACATCGATGGGTGCTCCTTTCAATCCTTCACCGGATTTTCCCGGTTATAATACCGGTGGAATTAACAAGCTGGCCAGGAAACAGGCGGTCAATCCGGTAAAACAGCGTATCAACCGGTTACTGGTTCCTCAGGCGATCCTGAATCCGCCCGTCCACTGGAATGGTCCCGGAACCTGCGGAAGATCTATTGAACAGCAATTTGATAAATATACATATCCAATTCCCGATTGTTCTGAAGTAAAGATGTTTTACCGCTACGGCGGCTCTTACATGAGTACCATGATTGATACCAGCAACTGGGTTCGCATGTACCAGAGTCCGAAGCTGGATTTCGTAGTCAATCAGGACTGCTGGTGGTGCAATGAGACTCATCTCGCAGATGTAATTTTACCAGCCTGCACCAACTTTGAGCGAAATGATATCAGCGAATGGGCGCATCCGGGGGGTGCTTCCCTGCATAGTTCTTGTGAATGTAACCATCGCGTTATAGTCTACCAGCAAAAGTGCGTGGATCCTATCTACGAATCCAAATCTGATTACTGGATTCTAACCCAACTGGCGGAAAGGTTAGGAGTGAAAGAAGAATATACCGAAGGAAATTCGGAAGAGGACTGGATAGAAAAATATTTCTATGTTTCCGAGTTACCGAAATATATCTCTTTCCAGGAATTCAAAAACAAAGGCTATTACGTAGTGCCTTTGCCAGAAGGTTATAAACCTACCCCTGCCTTACGGTGGTTTTATGACGGCCGCCCTTGCGATACCCCGGATTACATGAATCCCAAGAGAGGCACCGAAAAGGACCTGGAGTTGGGGACTTTTAGCGGTAAAATTGAATTTGTCTCTGAAAGTCTGAAAAAGTATACGCCGGAAGATCAAGAGCGGCCGATGTTAGCCCGTTATATTCCGAGCTGGGAAGGATATGATTCCGAGTTAACGAAGAAATATCCTTTGCAGTGCATTATTCCTCATCCACGGATGACATTTCATACTCATCATGATACCCATGCGTTATGGTTGGGCGAGATTCCGGCGAATAGGATTTTGAAAAACGGATATTACTGGCATACGGTGCGGATCCACCCTCAGGACGCCAAAAACAGAGGCATACAGGATGGGGACATAATCAAGCTTTTCAACGACAGGGGAACAGTCCTGGGAATCGCTCAGGTAACTGAAAGGATGAGGCCGGGGGTGGTCCATTCATACGAAGGTTCAAGCCTCTATGATCCAGTTGAGCCAGGTAATCCTCAAAGCCCGGACAGAGGAGGATGTGTCAATATCCTTAGTCCCGGGCGGCTGATGTCCCGTAATGTTCCCGGCATGGCTCCTAATTCATGCCTGGTTGAATTAGGTAAATGGGAAGATTAATAGTATCATGAATTTGAAGGGAGTGACGCGGTGGTTGAATTGGAAGCGTATCTGGATATTGAGACCACGGGTTTCCATCCGGTTTTAAACGAAATTACAGTTGTTGGGATATATGTAACTAACGGTGATACAGAGATTTTCACGCAGCTTGTTGGGGATAAGATTACAGGGACGGGTATCCTTGATTCGCTGGAGGGAGTAGATTCTCTGTATACCTACAATGGTCATCGTTTCGATCTGCCTTTTATTTATTCGCGCCACGGCGTCAACCTCGAATCATATTTTTCCCACTGCGATTTAATGCACCACTGCTGGAAAAATAATTTATACGGTGGACTTAAACGTGTGGAATGTACTCTGGGAATTGAAAGACAGCTTAAAGAAGTCAATGGGTACGAAGCGGTGAAGCTCTGGTGGCGGTACGTCCAGTACGGAGACCAGATTGCCTTGCGGAAACTACTGGAGTACAACAAAGAAGACGTAATCAACCTCAAGGCTTTAAAAGATAGGCTCAAGATACAGAATCCGCCGACTTAAGAGCCGGAACCAGCTTCAGCTTTTTTCTCAGGTTCCTCGGGACGATTTTTTATTATGTTTAAAAAGTCTTTGGATGACTTGAAAGCCTCTTTAACTTCAGAACTAACTTCTTTGACAGAAAGAAGGGTGGTTTTCACAGATTTAATTAGTTTTGTAATCTGGCGATAAATCAGGAACCCAATAATCCCGGTGATTATGATCAAAACCAGCATCAGCCCACCGGTAATAATTATGACGAAGTCACGCAGAACGCCGCTATCCATTTGCCACCTCCTCTCCATACCATACCATACCGCCAATACTTATATTCTAACATTAAAAGCATATTTACTAGTTTGACATGAAAATAAAAGAACGAGAAATAATCATGCCAGGTTCTCATGGAATCTGCTATCTTTTTATTATTTAGCTCTGAAATGAGGCTAAACAAAGATTGATGCTAGTCCATGGATCCTTGTGATACCCATTCTTTCCAACCTCATACGCATTCCAGATCTGATCTTTTCCACCCTCGGACGGACGAGGACAATTTTTTAGATTGCTCGTGGGCGTGAACACGCACTGTACGTATAATCATTTGGAATTTGGAATTATCGTCCGAAATTCAGCTTTATACCGCTAGTATATAATAAAAATATGAATGATAAATTGCCTCCGGGAGGTTTAATATGAAAGTGTATTCTTTCGAAGATGGCTACGAGGAAAAAAATCAGTTAGGGAATAAGGGTGCGAACCTGGTAACAATGACAAAACTGGGGCTTCCCGTTCCGCCCGGTTTTATCCTTTCCATCGACGCTTACTACAGATTTAAGGATGCGGCCGATTTACCTTATGATGAAATCCAACGTGGCCTTGATTTTATTCGTCAAAAATCCGGGAAGTTTTTTGGCAGTGGTCTTCAAGTATCTGTGAGGTCATCCGCTCCAGTATCCATGCCGGGAATGATGGATACGGTTTTGAATGTGAAGGATGAGGCTACCATGATGGCGTCTATCATCCGTGTATTCGAGTCCTGGGACAATATCCGGGCGGTGGAATACCGCCGTTTAAATCATATCCCATCTACACTGGGAACGGCTGCGATAGTCCAGGAAATGGTCTTCGGGAATGCCGATGAAAGATCTGGCACCGGTGTGGTCTTCTCACGCAATCCGAATACCGGAGAGAAAGGCCTTTTTGGCGAATATCTGCCTCATGCCCAGGGTGAAGCCCTCGTTTCAGGAGTAACGACTCCTTTAGATATCGGTGAATTGCAAAAAAGGATGCCGGAGGCTTACGCCGAATTGGTGAAGATGGTGGGGATCCTGGAAGATTATTATAAAGAGATGCAGGATATAGAATTTACAGTTGAATCCGGGAAATTATATCTCCTGCAAACGAGGACCGGAAAGAGGACAGCCCGCGCGGCAATTCGCATAACCGTAGATATGGCTAAATCTGAAGTAATCTCAATGCAGGATGCTCTTGCAAGGGTATCGCCGGATGAATTAAAAGGGGTGTTACACAAGAGTGTTGCTAATCCGAATGCCTTCGTTCCGATCGGGCATGGATTAAGTGCGGCGCCGGGTGCAGTAGCCGGTAAAGTGGTCTTCGATCCCATGGAAGCGATAGTGGCATCACAAAAGAATGGAGGCGTGATACTGGTCCGGCCGGAGACGAATCCGGACGATGTGCCTGGAATTGCCGCCTCAGTGGGTGTCTTGACGTCGCACGGCGGTCTGACTTCTCACGCGGCCATTGTGACCCGGGCGATGGGGAAGCCCTGCATTTGCGGAGCGAGCGATATTAAAATCGATTTAGGAGAACAACATTTTATTGCTGGCGATCAGATTGTACATAAAGGTGAGGTCATTACCATAGATGGGAATACCGGTAATGTATATAAAGGATCGTTGCCGCTAACTGAAGCAGAAATTATGCCCGAACTCACTGAGTTTTTAGGCTGGGCATCTCAGGTTAAAAAAATTGGAGTACGGGCGAATGCGGATACACCAGACGCTATCCGCATGGCGCGACGGTTTGGCGCGGAAGGGATCGGGCTGTGCCGCACTGAGCGCCAATTCAATGATCCTCAGCGGCTATCCATAATCCGTGAATTTATCCTGGCCAGCACCGGAAGCGAGAAGACAGCCACTTTACAAAGGTTAACCAGGATCCAGACCGCAGATTTTAAAGCTCTTTTTGATGCTCTGGATGGTATTCCGATTATTATACGGTTATTGGACTTACCACTTCACGAATTCTTACCCGCTGAATCCGAATGCAAGGATGAGCGCACTCGCCAGCGTGTTTGCGAATTAAGGGAGATTAATCCCATGATGGGACACCGGGGAATTCGTCTGGGCATTACTAACCCTGAGATCTATTCGATGCAAATAGATTCTATCTATGCCGCCAAGCAGGAGGTGCCAGCGGATGTGTCTGTCATGATTCCTCAGGTGATTACTTTACAGGAACTCATCTGGGTCAGGAACATGATTGGTACTCGTGATTTGAAACTGGGCACCATGATGGAAACGGTGCGAGGTTGTTTACGGGCCGGGAGGCTGGCGGAAGTGGCAGACTTTTTCTCCTTCGGGACTAATGATCTTACCCAGGCAGTATATTCTTTTAGCCGGGAGGACGCCGAAAAGAAATTCTTGACTACCTATATGGAGAAAGGCATTTTAAGAGATAATCCTTTTGAAATTATCGACGTTAAAGGGGTAGGGCGTTTGATACAGATTGCGATAGAATGGGCCCGGAAGACCAAGCCGGAGATAGAGATCGGAATTTGTGGGGAGCAGGGTGGAGAGCCTCATTCCATTGCTTTCTTTGCCGCTGTAGGCGCTAATTACGTAAGCTGTAGTCCATTCCGATTACCTATGGCGAGATTGGCAGCCGCGAAAGCTGCGATGGATGGCGTGGACCTTGAAAGAATCCAGGATGAGGCCGAGGTAACCGCTTAAGGAGCGGTCTCCAGTTAAACGTTTCAAGTTTTATGTTTTAGAATGGGAGATTTTGGCGTTATCCGAAGGCGGCTGTGTTGTAAAAATGGATTCAAGTACCTCTCCATGTAACTCTGGCGAGTAAATACAAAGTGGTAAAAATGAACAGGTAGATTTATGTTCGCTGCTTTGTTACGCTGTCCTCGATATTGTTGAACAGGAAGTCCAGCAAAATTGCCAGCAGAGCACCCGGAAGAGCACCTTCAATAACCAAAGACAGATTATTCTGTACCAGGCCCGAGATAATAGGTGCCCCCAGACCTCCTGATCCGATAGTAGCTCCGATCATAGCAGTTCCGATATTGATAATGACTGATATTCTAATACCCGCTAAAATAATAGGTAGTGCTAAAGGGAATTCGACTTTGGTTAACTTTTGAAAATGACTCATACCCATGCCGGAGCTGGCCTCCAGAACATCCGGGTCTACTGCTGATATGCCTGAGATGGTGTTTCGGACCACAGGTAGCAGACCATAAATAAATAGCGCTGCAATAGTGGGTAGAATCCCAAACCCGAGCGCTGGTACAGAGAGCGCCAGAACAGCTACCGGTGGAAAGGTCTGTCCAAATGAAGTTGCCGTTGAGACGATAGGAAGAAAATCCCGTCCGCTGGGTCGAGTTACCCAAATTCCCAGAGGTATGCCGATACATGCTGTTAATCCGCTGGAAATACCCACCAGTACTAGATGCTGTCCGACCAGTTGTGCCAGATTAGCTCCCGGATACAGGAGCAACGATTGCTCCGGAAAGAGGTATTCCAGAACTTTTTGCCATAGAGAAAAATCTAGAACTAAAAAAACAAAGATCCCCACCAGCGCTGTGAAAATTATCCAGTTTCTAATCTTTCTGGTAGACATGGTTCTACTCTTTATCTGCAGTGGCAGTCTCTATATCTTTCAACGAGATTTCTCCCAGAAACTTCTTATCCTTATCAATTACCGGGATACTGCGAACACCTTCTTCGAGCATAATCGAAAGAGCTTGACGTAATGTAGCATCTTCAGTAATGGATATTTCATCCATACTCGGCAGGACAGCGACTTCCCGAATCGACTTAGAATTCCTTAATTGGTTTTGGTCAGCCCAACCCAATAGACCGCCGTTTTCATCTACCACCCAAATAGAAACGTTGTCATCAACAGCCGAGATAGCTTCCTTGACCGGAGCATTTATCGTAATAAAGGGAACGGAACGGGTAAAGCTGCTGACTTTTATTCGCGAAAGGCGCTTCAATGCCCGGTCCACACCGACAAAGTCGTGAACAAACTGATTTGCAGGTTTGGAGAGTATATTTTCGGGAGTGTCATACTGCATTAATTGTCCGCTTTTCATGACAGCAATTCGATCGGATAAACGAATAGCTTCTTCGAGGTCGTGGGTTACCAGGAGTACGGTCTTTTTCAATTCATGCTGAATCCTTTCAAACTGGCTTTGAAGTTTCTCGCGTGTCAATGGATCAACTGCTCCGAAAGGTTCATCCATTAACAACAGAGGAGGATCGGCTGCCAGCGCTCTGGCGACTCCTATACGTTGCGCTTCTCCTCCAGAGAGTTCCCGGGGGTATTTTGACCTGTACACCGCCGGATTCAATCCGATTAATTCCAGAAGCTCATTAACGCGGCTTTCTATACGTCCTTTTTTCCAGTTTAAGAGATCCGGGACTATGGATATGTTTTCGGCTATAGTCATGTGAGGGAACAAACCCACATTCTGGATGGAGTACCCAATAGACCGGCGTAGTATTTCCGGATTTATCCGGCTGGTATCCTGGTTATCAAACAAAATACGGCCTGAAGTTGGCTCAACAAGTCGATTGATCATCTTCAACAGAGTTGTTTTTCCGCAACCGGAAGGACCAATGAGAACGCAGATTTCACCGGACCCGATTTCAAGCGAAAAATTATTTACAGCGATGGTGTGACCGTATACTCTTGTCACATTTTGCAGGCTGATCATAAAGCTGGCTCCAATACTCCTCTGGAGGTAGCTAACCGGATGACCAATTGCATCAGTATGTCAATGATCAAGGCAAGAAGAATAATTGGCATCGCACCCAATATAATCAAATCAGAAGCAGCCTGGCCAAGCCCCTGAAAGACAAATTGTCCCAAACCTCCGGCTCCGATCAATGCTGCTACCGCGGTGTTGCCTACAGCCTGAACCGCCGCTATGCGGACTCCGGTTAAAATAACAGGCGCGGCAAGCGGTGCTTGAACCCTTCCTAAAAGCTGCAAGCGATTCATCCCCATTCCTAATCCGGCATCGGTAACGACCGGATTAATTTCATTCAGTCCAGTATAAGTATTCTGAACAATGGGGAGTAAAGAATAGATGATTAAAGCAATGATAGCTGGCGCAGTGCCGATTCCGTGAATCCCGATGCTTTGTAAAACCGGAAACTTAGCAGATAAAGCCGAAAGGGGAGCAATGAGTAATCCAAACAATGCCAGGCTTGGTATTGTTTGTGTAATACTGGCAATAAAGAAAATTGGTGCTCTGGCTTTGCGGCTGTGTAAAGCCCAAATACCCAGGGGTATACCAATAGTGATTCCAGCCAGGATACTTCCGCCAAATAGTATTATGTGAGTTTTGAGTTCCTGGTGAAAACGTAGAGAATTGTTGAAATATTCCTGTATAACGGAGAGATTATTAAACCATCCCATTACCAGCAAGATCAATAAAATGGGAAGCCAGACCCAGCTGATTAAATAAAATTCAAGACGATATTTTGTTAATTGATGTCTGGCTGCAACAATTAGAATAAATGCTCCTGCCGCAGCTATTATAATGCCCGGACCAAGAGAAACGCGGGTCAAGGCCGGCGACTGGTTAATCAGACTAGAAGCTGACGACCCTGCGAGGATAAAGATCATTATTAAGATCGAATTGGAGATGATTCCAAGCATGAGAGCATAAGGTTTTTTGGCTTTAAGCAAGCTAAGGGTGAAGCAGGTAATTAAGAGCAGGGTCAGTAGAGCCATCCATACCGGGTTATTCCACAAGTAAACGCTGGTCCCTTCCGCCAGACGGTTAGGCCTGACCGTCAGCCAGCTAAATCCCAGAGACGATATGCTGATGATGGACCCGGCCAGTGTTACATTATTACGATTTTGGGTTTCACTTCTTGTTGTTATTACCATCCCTTCTTAAATTATAGTCTGATAAAACCTTGCTTAATTTTAGAGGGTCGTTAAAAACGGTACCAAATTCCTAGTTGAAGTTCCAAAATGGATATTTTGGAACTGTTGTTCTAATAATGGAAAATGTGGAAGATAAATACTGAATTACTGGGCAGTGGACAACCGGTGTAAAGGACTATCTAAGGCCGTCATTACTGGAAATAAATCCTCTTTTAAGCAGCTCGTCAAAAGCTTCGAACCATTTTATTTGGACTTCATTAGGCCAGGTCGGGTCAAAACTGGGGAATTTTGTAAGTAGCAGTTCCTTCCATGACATTGGATGTGGAATTAATTCCGTTGATTGTGGAACTAATGGATTCTGATTTGTCCTGTTTCCATTCCGTTTTGGAATTTTTTCCACAGTGGGTGTATTTCTGGAACTTTTGGATTTCTTGGTAATAAACGGGGATAACGGAAGTCCGGCGTCGTTAGCTAGCTCAGAGAAGAATTTAATGCATTTTCGGGCAACATCCTTGTCCACCTGATAAACGTCATTAAAGACTTCAATCAATTGCCCGTAGGTAGCCTTCTCAGATTCAAAAGAGTTGCTCATAAGGAAGGAAAATGATTCCAGGCTGATCTTCTTCAGTATCTCCGACCTGGATGATCCCCGCGCGCTTACCAGTTCCTTTAATTGAGAAGTCGGCATGGCGTTAGCATCGATTAAGTTTAAGAAGCGTAGAGCTGACATTAGCTGGGTGCCGGTACTCCCGGAAAATTTATCTCCCCAATAACTGCGATCGATACGGGCGGGTAATCCTCGCTGAAGCTCTTCCAACAGAGTTAAAAAGCTACGATAAGAAACATAAGGCGGTGAGCGTTTTTTGTTCCTATCAGTTACCAAAGCTTGACCTCAGTTTAACCTTTTTTGCACCACGTTCCACTTATTTTATTGGAACGGAATTAAGTTTTCAAGTAGTTAAGTCCGTTTGTCCTAACCGGTGAAAATCGAAATTGGAAATTTGACCGGTTGAAGATGGAAATAAAAAGGACAAGCCGGGACAATTTTTGACGGATTGTTCTGGTAACTTATACCATGATACCAACATTAAAAATATTAAGGAGGTGACCATGGGAACTGCTATTGAGTATCAGAAATTGATGACGGAGATTGTTTACATCAACATTCCTGGTCCAGCTGAACCAACCCCCGGGATGAGTGGTGGAGAATTGCTCCATGGTTTTCTGGCCGAACTCTACAAAGCTCCAGATGCCGAAACCAGAAACTTCGTCAACTCTCTGTGCTTGAAGTGGAATGTCCACTACAGAGAAACCAGAGGATAGTAACTTAGTATTACATTAATAAAGGGTAACTGGTAGCTTTAAATCATCAATAATTAGGAGTAAAAAATGAAAAGGAAAATAGCAGCTATCGATGTCGGTACGACTAAGGTCTGTACTATTATGGGAACGTTGGATAGCTCCTCCGGTCTTAGGATCCTTGGAGTAGGTATTGCCCCATCACACGGTATCGAAAAAGCTCTGGTAGCTAATGTAACTCAGGCGAAGGAGTCAATTCGCCAGTCAATCAAGAAGGCCGAGATGATGGCCGGCTACAGGTTGGATTCGGCCTATATCGGCGTTACCGGTAAACATATTAACTCTATGAATAATAAAGGTACAATTGCCATTACCAAAAGTGATCAACTGGTTCGTGGGGATGACCTGAAGAGGGTTCTGGATGTTGCCCTCAATATTAAAGCCCCGGTTGATAGAAAAATGTTACATGTTATTCCCAGGTCTTATACCCTGGACGGCCATGAAGTCAAGAATCCGGTCGGTATGCATGGTTATGAACTGGATGTTGAAGCCCATGTTATCACTGCGGCAGTAGCTTCCGTGCAGAACCTGACTAAATGTATTCAGAGCGTTGGCATTGAGATCGATGACCTGGTCCTTGAACCCCTGGCAAGTGCTGAAGCTGTTCTCAGCGAAGAAGAAAAACAGGCAGGCGTCCTCATTGCAGATATCGGCGGTGGAACGACGGATATTGCCGTATTACGGGAAGGGAGCATTTATCATACATCCGTTCTGCCAGTGGCCGGCCATCAAATTACCCGGGATATTGCCGCGGGTTTGGGACTTTCTTTTGAACTGGCTGAAGAAATGAAGAAGAAACATGGCAGTCTTCTTACTGTGGAAGAAGAAGAGGGTGATAAAGTAGTCGGAGAGAACGGGCACAGTGTATCTTATCGTGACCTTTGCGAGATTATCCATGCTCGTGTCGAAGAACTCATGCGCCTGGTCGTTCTGGAGTTACCCCGCTCCGATTATGCCAGATTGATTCCTTCCGGTATTGTGGTTACCGGAGGCGGAGCCAACCTGCCCGGCATTGTTGAAATGACACAAGCCATAACTCGTCTACCGGTTAGAATCGGCGTACCGCCATCCCTGAATGGAGTCTCAAATGCCCTGTTGAATGATCCGG
>DEUU01000196.1:12305-18048 GCA_002362735.1 Dehalococcoidia bacterium UBA3254 | reverse complement strand
CTACCTTCCGGGGTATTATCGGAAAAGCCGTGGAGTATCAGCCTACCGGCAAAGTCGCTGAAGACGCTCGAGAGCTTACCCAGAGAGTTGTCAGGTCCCTGGAAGAAATGACCCGGCAATTCGTAGACCAGTGGTATATCTTCCATCCTTTAATTAAAGACGATCTTCAGGATTTTGTTGATGTTCCTGGCGAAGACGCTGCTTTTACCCGCTCTGTTTAACGGTTTTCTCTTATCCTTACATAATCCCTTTTCAAAACTACCAACTGCATTTCAATAACAAATTGGTTTCTTTTTAGACCCACTGTTTCATACATTTATTGGACAATGTTGTTAAAAAGCAAGCGTATTGATATTCTCCTCATATTCATGTATCTTAATTAATAACCTGACGTTAAGGTTATTTCGGGAAAGGTTAGAGGAGGAAAACCGATGAGTAAACCTGAAGGTTATGTCGGTACTCTGGCAGTGACCTGGGAGAACGGCGAGAGAAATGTTTACCAGATCGCTCAAGCTAAAGGTTATATCTGGGTAGGCGACCACTTCGTGAGCCCGCGGAATGAAAAATCTATGCAGGGAATTTTGCGTGAAATCAGCGAAGTAATGGCCTATCCGCCACAGAAGGTTAAACAATATACCTGGCTGGAGTTGATTACACCTATCAAATTCCCGAAGTAAAGAAGATCGCAATTTTCAAAAAAATAAGGAGGCCGAAAATGGAAGTCAGGGACTATCTTCGCTCTGAATTTGAAAATCTGGATCGTACTACTGAGCGAATATTAACCGGTATCAGTGAATCTGAAGCGATGTGGCGGCCTGGTCCGGGATGTAACTCTATCGCCATTATCCTTTACCATTCGGCCAGGTTCGAGGATATGATACAATCCAAAATCTCCAATAACCCGGAAATCTGGGGAACCGAAAAATGGTATGAAAAGTTAAAGCTAACTCCGCATGATATCGGGATTTTTCAGACTGCCGAAGATGTGGCTGCCTTCAGCGTGCCCAATTTGAAAGTGGTGCAGGATTATCTAAAGGCCGTGAGAATTCAAATTCTGGCAGCAGTCAAGATCACTACTCCGGAAGTACTGGATCGGATAGTTCATCTACCTTTTGGTGAATTTTCCGTTGGCGCTATGTTCTCTATGGCTATCAGTCATCAATCACAGCATGTTGGGGAGATGTCTTATATCCGGGGATTGCAGCGCGGGATGAACAAATAATCACATCCAGATCTCGGCACGGTGAAATTCCTCAGCAAATTTAAAGCTCTGGTCTTTCGCGGCGTTAATAGCCATTTCCTTGAGCCAATCATACGTCTCAGGAAAATCACGTCCACCGACCTGGCTTTTATGGCAGCGCAAAGCCTTTATTTTCGTTTCGAAAGTCTCAGTAATATCAGTCAGGTAATTAGGATCGTCGGTTCCCCAGGTCCAGACTTCCTTTACTTTGTGGGGAAGAAATCCCTGGGCAAATAAATCTGGATAGGCAAGGTGGTCCCTGGCGAAAGGATAGACGGCATCCAGCGTTACCACTCCGGCGATACGATGGTCGCGGTGCCAGAGGTATTTCCGGTAAGGATCGGTGGTGGCAACGATGTCTGGCTGGTAAATCCGAATTTGCTTTACAATTTCCTTTCTGAATTCATTCGTATCTTCCAGTCCTTGATCGGGATAGCCCAGAAACACTACCTCCGTTACACCCAGAACTTTGGCTGCTTCCCTCTGCTCCTGTTCTCGGATTATTATCAACTCGCGAGGGTCTACTTTAAAATCACTGGTACCTTTATCACCGTTCGTGCAGATGACGTAGACCACCTTTTTACCCTCGCGGGTTATTTTTGCCACTGTACCGGCAATCCCGAATTCAGGGTCGTCGGCATGAGGTCCGATTACCAGTAAATCAATTTTTTGTGCCATCGAATTCTCCACCCTCACCAACTCATGACTGTATTATTTACGATTAAACCGCCAAACTCAATGCTGATTAGACGTGCAATGTGCTGCCATCCAAAATGTAATACAGTTGAACGAATAGACTGAATTTCCTTCGGGCCGGGTTCCGGATTCCTTAAGATCAGTCCGATCTTATCCGCCAGGTCTTCAAAGCGGTTGTCCTTCAGGACGTATCCCGAGCCTTGGAGAATAATATTTTTCAGATCACCCACATCTGTCGCTACTACTGGAGTCCCGCAAGCCAGCGATTCCAGAGGTGCAAGGCCGAAACTCTCATAGTACGAAGGAAAAACGCAAACATCGGCAGCACTATAGAAATCCGGTAGATTTTCGTAGTTTATAAGACCGGTGAAACTGATATCTTTTAATACACCAAGAGACTGTGCCAGCTCTTTTAGATAATTGATTTCTCCAGGTCGGTTGCCGTCCTCACCCACAATAATCAACTTCGGGCGAATATCTGCCAGATAATTCATTGCCCGGATAATTTTATCGATGCCTTTTAATCGCTCAATCCGGCCGACGAAGAGCATGATTTTATCCTCTCCTAATCCCAGTTTTCGTCTCGCCATTGCTTTACCGGTTGGCCGAAACAGGTCCAAATTAACCCCGCATGGAATTACGCTGACCTTTTCGGGGGAAACTCCGTAGTACCGGTTGAGGGCATATCTTTCTCTCTCAGTTGAAGCAATAATGCGATCGCAGTGCTGCATAACCTGTCTTTCTTCATCCAAACGGAGGTCGGGTTCATCTTCTCCAATACCGATCGCATTCTTGACGGCGCCCAGTGTGTGGAACATGACAGTGTGGGGGATCTGCCACCAGGTCTGTAAATAATATCCGGCGATTCCGGAAAGCCAGTAATGGCTGAAAACAATATCATAATTCAGATTGTGCTGTTTGCAGTAAGTTGCGGTACGGCAAGCAAAATCCGGGATATGAGAGTATATCAATAGTTTATCGATATCTGCTTCATCTCCGGCCTGGATATGGATTTGGCGCGCGCCGGGGAACAAGTCAATTATTTCGGGCGTAACCCGGTCCTTCACGCGGGTAAAAATATCCACAACATATCCTAGTTTTACGATTTCTCTTGTCAATTCCCGGATATAGATACTCATCCCGCCAGTATCTCCAATGCCGGGTTGCCCGAGAGGGGAGCTGTGTACACTGAGAAGGGCTATTCTTAATTGGCTTTCAGACATAAAATTCTTAAAAAGTAATATCGCAACTATACAGTGGTATTTCTTTTCCCCCCAGATAGGATTTGTAGGGTTCGCCGCCTTTCAGAAAGTCAAACTTACGTTTTCCCTTTCCAATGGCATCCTGAATACACCGGGCTTTGGAAATGATTCCAATACTCATCGATTTATACTCAGGGTCGTAAGCGCTGTTATAGAGATATACATTATTATTGTAATCAAAATACATCACCATTGCTAAAGACTTATCTCCGATCTCCAGTAACCCAAATTTAATAATGCCGATATTGGCCAGAGCTGCGGCCAGCATACGGAAGAACGCTTCCATTTCCCCGGTCATAAATTGGGCTTTATCTTTTCGAGCTTCAGGAAAGAGCTTCAGAAAGTTGTCCATAGCCTCAATAACAGCGTTCTTATCTTCGATAACCCGGTAGTTTGTTTCTCCAATTTCATGTAAATTGCGCATCTTACGCTTGATCTCGTGCCGTTGTTTGCTCTCCAAATAGCTGAGATATTCTTCCCACGTCGAAGGCAAATCGATGTCAAAAGAGACATCCGTTTGTTGAGTAGAAACTTTTAATTGATGTTCCTCGGCTAGAGGGACCAGACTCCGGATGATGGTAGAATCTGGCCGTATCGTCTCCAGGTGAAGTCCTCTGATGCCCTGTCTGTTCAGGTCGTCGAGCAATATATTAAAGAAATTTTTTTCATTCCCGGGCGACAGGATAAAGTCATGATAATCGCAAATGTTAACGCTGCCGATGATTGACGCGATACCATTTTTAATTTGGAGGGGGGCAATACCGGTGATTTTCCCTTCCTGGCGGACTGCTTTCAAATATAGCTCCGCTCCGGAGTGAAAATTCTGCCACCAGGCTTTTAACCATACTGGTAAGGTGAATACCAGATTCCAGTCAAGTCCGGAATCAGAGGAGGATTGATAGGTTGCCAGTGTATCAAAGGTTTCCCGGGTAATTTTCAGGTTGGTAATCAAAAAGTTTCCTCTTGAAAATTCGTGGCCCATCAAAACAGAGAGGCCATCTACATGATATTACATCACGTGCCTTGGTAAAGGCAAAAAGGCCGCTGTCCTTCTGGTCTTCAGTTTGAAGCGCTTTCGAAAGCTTTAATGAGATTGGACCAGGTCTGGTCCGTTCTTAGAGTGGGTGTTAACAAGCGTTTTGATAAATGCTTCGACTACTTTGGAGTCAAATTGAGTACCGGAGCAGCGCAGGAGTTCCTCTATTGCCTGTTTGGTACTTAGAGGATCATTTCTGTAAGGTCGAGAAGAAGTCATGGCGTCAAACGTATCCGCCACGGATAGTATTCTGGCATCAAGAGGTATGTTTTCCCCTTTCAGTCCCTGTGGATACCCGTGCCCGTCATATCGCTCATGGTGGTATTGTACGCCTGGCAAACACTCTTTGATGCTATCAACATGCATGAGGATCGATACCCCCATCGTGGGATGGGCATGGATCGGTTCCCATTCCTCCTCATTCAAGGCGGTATTTTTACCCAGAATCTTATCTGAAACGCCGATTTTTCCAATGTCATGAAGCAGTCCGGCGATGCGGATGATATTGACTTTTTCTTCTGAATAACCCATCGCATAAGCAATATCGCATGCATATTTGCTAACTTTCTTCGAATGTCCATAGGTATAATGGTCTTTAGCGTCAACTGTCGCTGCCAGAGCGTAAATCGTATTCAGTACCATACTGTTATTGTCCTGAGACGGGTTTGCATCAATTGTCTTCACCGTGGCCAGTCTGGAAGCTACGTATGAGCGGTTCCGTCCGGTTTTCTTCGCATGATACAGCGCAGCGTCTGCGGCGTTCAAAAAATCTTCCTTCATCACTCCATCGGTAGGCCATAAAGCTACTCCGATGCTGCTGGTGATGGTCATGCCTTTGTTGTTGACCTCGGATTCCATAGCGCTCCGAATGCGGTCCGCCACTTTCACGGCTGCATCAATTGAAGTTTGAGGTAGTATGACTGCGAATTCATCGCCTCCGTACCGGGCGGCCATATCGATGGTTCTGCAACTGCTTTTAATTACTTCTCCCACCTTTTTTAAGATGTTGTCGCCGTACAGGTGGCCATGGATATCGTTGTAAGTTTTGAAAAAATCCAGGTCGATGATAAGCATGGAAAACACATCGCCGAATCGAGAGGAGCGGGCGATCTCTTCATCTAATCTCTGATGGAAATGGCGGTGATTGTATAACCCGGTTAATTCGTCGATATTTGCCCTCTGCTTCGCCTGAGCATAAAGTTGGGCATTTTCAATAACAATGCTTGCTTGCTTGGAAATAGATGTTGCCAGCTCAATATCTTCAGGTCGGAAAACATCTCCGCTTTGCCGGTTACCGAGAGCGAGAACGCCGATCATTCTTTCCTGTGATTTAATAGGAAGCAGTAAGGCTAACCGGGGATCGGATAATTCATTATATTCTTCTGACAAGATCTGTTTCAGTCCGGTAATGCTTGACATCTCTGCCACATTGAGTGGTTTATCTTCTTTTGCCAGCCAGAGTGCGATCGAGCTGTCTCGATTTATTTTGAGGAGATCATCCGCTTCAAG
>DEUU01000196.1:5640-12070 GCA_002362735.1 Dehalococcoidia bacterium UBA3254 | reverse complement strand
AGGAGATCATCCGCTTCAAGTTTTGATTGCGGATAGGTGAATTGGGTGGTATAGTCCCCCTCATTTCTAAACAGAAGTTCGGCATGCGTTACTCTCAAAGTTTTACCTAGCGTTGAGAGCATTTCATTCGCCACTTCTTCCAGTTCGATGGTATTGGCGATCTTCGAGCTGAATTCGAGTAATGCCTGCCGGTGGGCTAACGAATCGCGGTGAAAAACCCTGTCAACCTGTTCTTCTGCTAAATACCTGAGCGGTCGGATTAGAGAGAACAACAATATTGAAAGCAGGCTGATCGAGATAAGGCCGAGTAAAGACATATCGGGAAAACTTTTCATTTCCAGGATTAGTCCGCCTATATAGATGCCGATAATGAAGATCGACAGGAGGCTGTAGGCAAGAGTCCTTCGAGCAATGAAACCTATGTCGATGAGGCTGTATCTCCCGATGACAAAACCTATGATCAGAGCATTAAGCAGAGTACCCAGGTGATCAGTGGGAAGAGTAGCGAGCGCAGGAATATTTGAGTTAGCCGGGCCCCAGATTGCTACCGCACCCAAACCGACAATCAAATACATGATTTTGTTGCGTTCGATCGGATCTTTTAGCTGGCGGTATTTTTTTACCAGCATTATCATGGTGAGTGTGATGGCGGGCAGGAGTATTGCCATCAGGATGTAAACCCAGGGACCAATATCATTATGAAAACGACCGTTGATAAAAGAAGCGTCTCTCACGACGAAACCACCGAAGGAAAGGGCAAATACCACCAATACGCAAGCATAACCGATATAGGTTATGATTCCTGGTTGGCGGTTGGTATAAACCCTGACGAAATGATAGTAGGCAGCGATAGACCAGATGATCCCAACGATAACCAGATTGTTCCAGAATTTCAAATAGGCTGGAGAAGCGTTAGGATTAAAATTCAAGAGGAAAGCGAAGAGGCTCCATGAAAAGGAGGCGAAGAGAAAGAAAGCAAAAACTTTATTAACCGTCTTTTTAAACTGCTGTAACCCAACTCCCAGTAACACAGCATACGCCACACAACTAACGAGCGGTATCAAAGCCCACAGGTTCACTTGGAATAGTACTCCCTTCTCTACGTTATTATTGTCCTTATACTCTCCTAAATCCTCCTTTAAGTAAATAGGAAATTAGTATGGCTACCCAAAATTAGGATAAAAGTACTATTCAATTATTGACCAGGAAATTAATAACGGCATCGGGAGTATTGAGATGTGATACTTTGATGCGTCCCAGTTCCACCCCGGCTTCCATCTGTTTTAACATATAGCGGTTAAAGGCTCCCTCGGGTATCAGGGTAACCTCCAGCGGCTTTAAGCCAAGATAAGACTCGAGTTCAGAATATGGCTTGTCCAGAAGCGCTAATTGCGGGTGTACAACATCCGCGATATTCTCGGGAGTGTGGTGACCGTTCTGCTTCATTTCAATATACAGGTGTAGTACGGGCTTGTCCTTTAGTTCTTTCCGTGCCGTCCAATCTTCATATTTGATTCCGCTCTTTTCTATGGCTTTCCAGATAATACTTTCGGTTAGCCTGGTAAACCCGGCAATATCGATCATATCATCTACCCGGGAATGATAGACCATCTGCGGAATATCGATTTTAAGTTTTTCGTTTCGCAGCGCGGTGATTTTGACCATGTCTCCGACGACGTATCTGACAAACGGGCCTCCATGAAAATTAGTGATGACCAGTTGATAATTTTTACCCGCTTCGACTTCATCCAGAAGTAAGGTCTTTGGCTGAAAACTCGAATCGATTTTAGCTCTCAAACAGTCTTCTTCGGGAATAAATTCAAAGAAATTTAAAGATGGATAGAAAGTCATTCCTTCGTAGTCCCAGGTTTGCAGGGATATGACCAGCCCTTCGGTACAGGCATACATATCCAGTGGATTTCGTCCCCACATTTCTTTTATTTTTTCTCTGTAAACCGAACCATCCGAACCGGCAGATATTAAACCTTTCAGTGACCAGAGGTCTTTTGGTAGCATCGGACGATGAGCGCGCTTGCTTTTAATTACCCCTCCGATGACTCTGGCTCCAAATTTTGGATCACGAAGCAGAGCTTTGAAGTCCCTCTTTCCGCCTCCCTGCCCCGTTCGTTCGGCAACATTGACCAGCACGCTTGGTAAAGCCGAGTAAAAATCAATCCCTTCATGTAATGCTTGAATGACGCCTTTTTTACCTCTTTCCGCAAACGACATTCCCTCAGCCTCATCCAGCGGCGGCAAAAAATCAAAAATTCTGCTGAAGGCATATCTGGATAATAGTCCGGTCACATAAGGCGCCGGCGCTGCGCCGTAAAGGATTTTATCATGCAGCCTTATTTTTATTTGTCCTCTTTTTTCACAAGAACAAAAAGCGAAAGCCGCAATCGTAAGCTTTTCTATTTCTTCCCACTGGCCGCTGGTGAGCGGACACCACTTGAAATCATATTCTCCGCTTCTTCCAGAAGTATGGCCCCAAAATAAAGGTTTGACAGGGAGAACGTCTTCTCTCCGGCTTAAAAGATATTGGGAGTAGTCTTTGTAAGTTGTTAACGGGACCTGTTTTCTGAATTCTTCAAGGGTTTCCGGTGAAGCTCCGCGCATCACCACTTTTCCAATTTCAGAACTATTAAGACGCGGTAATTGTTCCAGAAGAAGCCTTTTCTGAATCTGCATGGTCTCTTCCAAACTGAGGTCGATGTATCCGCAGCATTGATTCCAGAGTTCTTCGTATTTTTTCGACCTTAGTAGTTCGATGCAGTGATCCATCACCCTTCTGTTGGCGATGGCTTCGGTCTTTATTGACGGTTTTAGATTTTCTTCGGTTTTCCCGGGTACAGGACTATTGACCTGAGACTCAATCATGTTCTGTTTCATGAATCGCGGTTCCTCCGTATTAGAATGAGCCGGAATGATAAAGTACTGGGTTTTTTATGGAATTTTGTTTTTTTCCAGTGGTGCCGTTCTGGTCCGTTTGGATTTAATAAATTTATCAAGGTCCTCGTGGCTGATACGGTATTTTCGGCCGAGCCTCACTGCATTAAGGTTGTCTCTTTGTATATACCCGTAGACCGTTATTACGTTGATTCGCAGAATCTCTGCTACTTCCTCTGGGGTTAAGAACTTGCTGGCGTCTCCAGTTAGAACATCTCTTTTAACCACAAGTTATCTCCGTTTTCAATTATTTTAATCTAGTTTACTCTGTTTTACTATAGGTGAATAAAGAGAAACAGGGAAGTGATTATGTTCTAGAACAATGTTCTAGTCCTTGCTCATAGATAACGCAGGTGGTGCCAGTCGGATGGTTTTTCGGTTTTAAAGAAAGAGGAATTTCATGACAGTATGTTTTTTACCGTAAATGTTTGATCGAGCAGGTCTACATAGATAAATTCAGGTGCGGTGACTATTCGGCGTTTTTTCAGAATAATATTTACGGTTTCGTTAGCTGCCAGGATTGAAGCTATTCCGGCGCCTATACTTGTCACCGAACCGGGCAATTCTCCGAGATGCATTTTACGTACAATATCAACGTCCATGGTCGAAGCATAAGAAGGAATTATCGGCATAATTTTTTCAAATGGGACCTGGAGCTTATCGGGGTCTTCCAGGTCTACATCTAAAGGAATTCCGTCATATTCTTCCAAAGTGGTACCCCGTGGGTCAAAAATCACAATGAGAGCTCCGAAGCCGTAGGCTACCGAGAACATGTAATATATACCTTTTCTTCTGGCTGCTCTCTGTAGCAAAATGGCTTCTTTAAATAGTCCGATATGCCTTTCATCAATAATAATATCGCAGCCATTGATGAAAGATTCTGCCTCGCTTTCGGTCCGGATGCCTCCAGAGCTCCATGACAACCTGACTTCAGGATTGATATCCTTTATTTGGGAATAAATTACTTCCGCTTTGTTCCGTCCCAGGTTAGGAAACGAAGAATAGACCTGCCGGTTCAGGTTACTTTTTTCGAACAATCCCGGGTCAGCTATTTTGAGCTGTCCGATTCCAAGTCTGATCAATCTTTCGGCGAGCAATCCGCCGACTCCACCCAGACCGGCGACTCCAATGGAACATTTTTTCAATTTATCCTGGTCTGCTTCCGTGAAAAGTCCAATATTCCGGGTGAAAATCTCATTATATTCATTATTCATAATTAGGCAAATTATACACCCTCCATGGTTTACGGGCAATACTATATGATATCATTTGATAATATGTTAGAATACTCGCATGAACAATCATAAGGATATTTATAAAGACTCGTTTTCAATTGACTTGAATGTTCCCAATCTCCTGACTGCATTACGGCTGCTTTTTACCGTTGCTATCATAGTCCTTCTAGTTCAAGACGGGGTTAGCAATCGATTGCTGCTGGGAATTTTGCTCCTTATTGCATGGTCTACGGATTGGATGGATGGATATTTTGCCCGCAGGTTGAAGCAGGTTTCAGATTTCGGTGCGATTTTCGATTTAACCATTGATAGGGTGATATTGGACTCTGTTTCTATTCTTTCAGTCTTCTGGATGTATTGGTCGCGCACTTCCGCTTTGGTACCCTTTACGCCGTTCCCATATCTGGGATTAGCCTGGGCGGTTGACCTCACTTTGTTGTGCGGTATTATTGTGTTCATTCATAAGAGGCGGATCCACAAAGATAATTATCCACTTCCCAGACCGCCCCTTTTGGCCAAGCTGACTTTTCCGGCCCAGATGATCACGTTAATTTTGGCGGTGACAAATCTGGGGGCAGATATTCTGTTAGCAATATTTATGTATCTCACCATGACCATTACCCTTATAGGTACTGCCTCTTATCTCAAAAAGGGCGGTTACGTTTTCATAAAATAAGTTAGGAGTATTCGTTTTTGGAGATAGTGCCGGGAATCCACGAAATAGATGGTGTTCCGATTGTTAACTGTTATCTTATTATTAGTGGTAAGAGTCTGATTCTGATCGATACGGGAATGCCCGGCAATTATAACAGGGTTGTGAATTATTTCAAGACACTGGGTAAAAGCCCTTCCGATTTGAAATACATTCTCTTGACACATTCAGACCTGGACCATATTGGATGCGCTTTAAAGCTGAAAGAATCGACCGGAGCGAAAGTTGGCATTCACAAAGCAGACGCACCCGTGCTGGCCGGGAAACAACAATTCAAGACTGTTAACAACTGGCTTAGTCCACTGGTTGGCTGGTTTATGGGCAGAGCGCATTACCGACCTTTCGAACCCGATATTGTCTTTAATAACGGCTCTCAAATAGAAGGCTGGCAGGTTATCTCAACTCCAGGACATACCCCCGGCAGTATTTGTTTCTATCAGCCGGGGAAAAGTATTTTTGTTGGGGACGCTTTGAGGACCAATTCCAAAGGCGTCCCCAGGCCTATTTCCAGCAGAATCTGCCTGGATCCAGTACTTGCCAGAAAGTCATTGCGTACGATCGCCGCTCTCGAATTTGATACTCTTCTCCCCGGTCACGGAGCGCCTCTGGTGGGTCAGGCTTCCTCCCGGGTTAGCGAAATGGTCAATCGGGTTTCCCGTTGATCTGGCTATTCTCAACATTTCTCTAGCGGCGGAAGACTGGGGCTTTTAATCAGCCACACTCTCAATTCAGCCATAATGAACCCTTATTTTTCCTCACCATTTTTAGGCGTATTTTGCGCTAACATCTGCGCCAGCCAGGCGCTGAATAGATTACCGCTTGCGGATCCGTCTCCGCCCCCTACGAGGATCTGGGGAACAATCTGGATCTTTCCCGCGGCAATTTCCTGGATTAATTTTATTACCGCCACATTCTGCTGGCCGATCGCTTCTTTCTGGGCGTCATATGCGGCGGCGACGCCTTCGCCTTCAATTTTACTTTTATAAGAATTACCGTCGGCGACCAGTATCGTTGACTCTTTTGTACCCTGAGCCCGCAGGACCAGCGAGCGCCTGTCGCCATCTGCTTCTCTCACTTTGGCTTCCGCTCTATCATTGTTGATATCAATTGATAATTTGGCGTCAATGACATCTTTTTGTTTATCTGCGCGGGACGATTTCTCCATGACAGCGATGCGTTTTTCTTGAGCCATAGCTTCCTGATCGTACTGGGCTTGCTGTTGGTTGGCGATTTCCTTCTTGGTTTGAGTATCGAGCAGGTCTTTAGGAATATCGATGTAAGCGATCAGCAGGTTTTGCGCTTCTACGTTATATTCAGAGAATCTTTCCTTGGCATGGGCCAGGGCTTCAGTCTGTAAATCTGTTCTGCTCTGGAAGAAATCAATCGCTTTCTTTTCTCCAGCTTTGTTTCGGAATGAGGAATCGATCAGAGGATGCACAATTTGATCGATCAGGTTTACGACCGATCCGAATCTAGCGATAATGTACGCCGCGTTAGCCGGCTGGATGCGGATGACCATTCTGACGTTGACTTCCAG
>DEUU01000196.1:0-5370 GCA_002362735.1 Dehalococcoidia bacterium UBA3254 | reverse complement strand
TGAAAACCGTCTTTAGAGGTCACTTTAAGAGGGTCGAACTTATAGAGCACACCCTCGTCCTCCAGCCCCTTTCCCTTTACTCCCTTAATCTCCGTCCCGATTCTCCCCTCGGTCGCCCAGTCAATAGTGACAGCGGAAGTGGGCACCTGATAAGGAGTAAAAGCGACCGTATTGAGGTTATATTTTCCGGGTGCGATTGGCTCCTGCCAGATACCTCGGGTGTATTTATCGGTGATCAGGAGCTTTTCCACGTCTTCGTGTATGGGGCCGGCAAATTTTCCCTCTCCGGTCGTCGCTTTAGGTCCGGCAATTCCCTTTTCCAGCTCCATGCCTACGTTCGATCTGATTACCACGACATATCCAGGAGGTACTTCAGCCACGTATTCCGCCTTCATATCGAAAAGAAGAGGATTGATATAATAAAGTCCCGGCTGCAAAGTATCCAGCTGCGGACCCCGGTATCCTTTGCTGTCGAGGAAAAGCTGACCGTTTTGAAAAAATTTATGGTCGGCTTCAGACCCATTTTCATTCATCGCTTTGGGGGCGATAATATACCCAGTCGGTAAAGGAATGCCGTCTTTAGCGATAGCGATGCCAACCGTGTTCTCCGCGATTCTAACTGCATTCGCTTTGGTAACATTAAACAGCCGGGTATTTATCCTGTAAGTACCAGGGCGTAGAATGCCGACCTGAGGCCCTTTTTTCCCGTGACTATTGAGAAACATAAAACCGTCTTGAAATTGGTTGCTCTCGACTTCATCCCCCAGTACTCTGCCCTTTGGTAAAGGTTCACCGTCGATTGCTTCGACCATTCCCACGCTGTTAGGATCGATATCGACAACGGGAACTTTGGAAAAAGACCAGACGATGGGGAGTCTCCAGTAAAGACCGGGCATCAGAGTATTAGCCTGTACCCCGATTTCTCCTTCCCGGGCAATGATTCGTCCCTCAGGCATTTTCTTACCGAACATGTTCTTGGTGAGAATACCGACTTCGTCCGGGCCTATCAATCTCAGACCGGTCAGTAAGAAAATAACGAGAACGAAAAGCACGATTCCTAATACGATCCATCCAACCATCGTTTTGCCTCTCTTTCTTTATTGATTCCCAATTAACGTAGCACTAGAGGTTGGATAAGTCAATAGGACTGATCGTATTAGGGGGAATCTATCGCCTCCCGGAGTTCGCGGATGAAAGTCCGAAGTTGGTTTAGTGTCAGGTCAGTTTTCATCAGTTGAATCAATTTGGAGCCGACGATTACACCATCAGCTACCTGAGAGATTTGTTTTGCCTGCAGTGGCGTGGAAATCCCAAAACCCACACAGAGTGGCTGTTTAGCTACTTTGCGTACTCTGGATATAAAGGCCGAGGTGCCATCCGGCAAATCGTTTCTCGCCCCGGTCACGCCTGCCACAGAGACCAGATAAATATATCCGCGGGATTTCTCAGCCACAATCTGGATGCGTTCAGGAGTGCTGGTTGGGGAGAGGAGATATATCAGATTGATTCCGCTTTCACTGGCTGAACATTCGAGAGATTCTCCCTCTTCCGGCGGTAAGTCCGGTATGATTAAGCCGTCGACTCCGGAATCGACACAGGCATGGCAAAATCGGTCTAACCCGTAGTTGAAGACAGGATTAAAATAGGTCATGAAAACCAGTGGGGTTTGAGTCTGTTCTCTTAGCTTTTTTGCGATATCCAGACAGGTTACCGTAGTAATCCCGTTTTGTAAAGCTTGATAGCTCGATTCTTGAATCGTTGCTCCATCTGCAATCGGGTCCGAAAAAGGTATTCCTAGTTCAATGATATCTGCCCCGTTTTCGATCAGTAACGGTACCGCTTTTAGCGTTGCTTCGATATGCGGATAACCTATTGTAAGATAAGGGATGAGAGCCTTATGGCCAGGTTTTTGAAATACTGCAGTAATTCTGCTCATAGTTTTACCCCCAGGGTGTTCATCACGATTTGCAGGTCTTTGTCGCCCCGTCCGGATAGATTGATAATGAGACTTTGTTTTTTATCGAGAGTGCCCGCGATCTTGGCGGCGTAAGCGATCGCGTGAGATGACTCGAGGGCAGGAATAATGCCATCCGATCTTGAGAGAAGCTGAAAACCTTCCAGAGCTTCCTTATCGGTGATGCTGACATATTTAGCTCTGCCGGTTTCTTTGAGATAGCTGTGTTCCGGACCCACACCTGGATAGTCCAGCCCAGCCGATATACTGTAAGCTTCCTGAATTTGTCCGTATTGATCTTGTAAAATATAAGACTTCGAGCCGTGCAATACTCCTATCCGGCCAGCTACCAGAGCGGCGGCGTGCTGGCCGGTTTCAATTCCCCTCCCTGCCGCCTCCACCCCGACCAGTTTGACTTCCTGATCATCAATGAAGGGAGCAAATATCCCCATGGCGTTGCTCCCGCCTCCAACGCAAGCCAGGATATAATCAGGCAAATGTCCCGTTTGCTCTAATATCTGGTTTCTTGCCTCCTTCCCAATGACGGACTGAAATCCTTTGACCATGGCGGGGTAAGGGTGCGGGCCCACTACCGAGCCGAAAATATAATAGGTATTTTCACAATTCGTCACCCAATCGCGAATTGCTTCATTGATCGCGTCCTTCAGAGTCCGGCTCCCGCTGGTGACCGGTACTACTGTGGCTCCCAGCAGCTTCATACGGAAGACGTTAGGGGCTTGCCGGCTCATATCTTCTTCACCCATGTAAATGACGCATTCCATGCCCAGCATGGCGCAAACAGCTGAAGTAGCCACTCCGTGCTGTCCTGCGCCTGTCTCGGCAATGATCCTTTTCTTTCCCATTTTTTTTGCCAGCAAGCCCTGTCCGAGAGCGTTATTGATTTTGTGTGCTCCTGTATGGGCCAGATCCTCCCGTTTTAGGAAAATTTGTGCCCCGCCGAGATGCCTGGTGAGTCCTTCTGCGAGAAAAAGAGGAGTAGGCCTGCCGATATAATGCCGGCATAACCTATTGAATTCCGACCAGAATTGCGGGTTGGACTTTATTTCTTCGTAGGCTTTATTTAATTGGTCCAGAGCCGGAACCAGCGTTTCCGGTACGAACCTCCCGCCGAATTTACCGTAATAACCTCTCTGGTCTGGTAACATTAAGATGCCTCCATTTAATCTGCGAGCCTTACTTTTTCCCCCAATACGGATACCATTTTATTAATAAACCATAACTTCAACCTGATATATTTTCATTATATATTCAGGCGTTTTAACTCGAGCATGAGTTTCTGGAATTGCTCGGGATAAAGAGATTGTCGCCCATCTGAAATAGCCTGGGGCGGGTCCTGGTGTACTTCCACAATCAGGCCATCTGCCCCTACCGCAATGGCGGCTTTGGATAAATCCACCACATATTCTCTTCTTCCGGCTGCATGACTCGGGTCTACCAGTACTGGCAGGTGGCTGACTTCCTTAATGGAAGGAATGGCGCTGATGTCCAGTGTATTACGGGTATTATCGGCGAAAGTGCGGATTCCTCGTTCACAAAGAATAATCTGGCTGTTTCCCTCGGACATAATATATTCCGCAGACATCAATAGCTCTTCAATTGTCGCAGCAAAGCCTCGTTTCAAGAGAATTGGTTTCGAGATGTGTCCGGCGCGTTTTAAAAGAGCGTAATTCTGCATATTCCGAGCGCCAATCTGAATAATATCCGAGTATTGTTCGACGAGTCCGATGTTATCGTGGTCGGTGGCTTCTGTCACGATCAATAGCCCCGTCTCCCGACGGACTTTTGCCAGTATTTTTAAGCCCTCCTCTCCCAATCCCTGAAAGCTGTACGGAGACGTACGGGGCTTGTAAGCTCCGCCTCTAAATATTTGTGCTCCATAATTTTTTACAACCATGGCGATGGCTAAAGCCTTTTCTTCGCTTTCAACTGCGCAGGGTCCAGCCATGATGACCGGTTGCCCTTCTCCGATCGTTACATCTCCGATTTTAATAGAGGAGGATTGGGGATGAGTTTCACGGCTTACCAGTTTATAGGGCTTGGTCACCCGCAATGTTTCTTTTACTCCCTCCAGAGAAAGTAATCGTGAGTCTTCCACAAATCCCTGGTTTCCCACAATACAGACCGCTGTACGCAAGGCGCCGGGAATTGGAATTCCCCGGTAGCCCAGACTCTCAATATGTTGAATGACTCCCTTTATCTGTAATTCTGTAGCATCATTTTTCATTATTACCAACATCTTTGTTAACTCCCTGCTCTCCTCGTCGGTTATTCACAGATTATGTTTGACGATTATTGTTATCGGTTGGAATAGTTCTTGACTATCCTGATAAATCCCTTGATTTTTTGGATGTCTTTCTGTCCATGGGTTTCGACTCCCGAAGAAACGTCGACGCCCAGGGGCTGGACATCTTCAATTAAATTTCCAACATTCTCAGAATTCAGACCTCCCGCTACAAAAACCGGGAATCTGGCAGCTACCTCTCTGGCCAGTTTCCAGTCGAAAGTCAGGCCGCTTCCTCCGAATGTCCCTCTGACTTGGGAATCCAGAAGGCAGATTAGCCTGTCTTTTCTTAAAATTCTATATCCCTCTTTAATATTCTCCACAATCTTTGAAGCCATACTGCCGGGGGAAATATGAATAGCTTTAATGATGGGTTTTCGGACATTTAAACAATATTGCCAATCTTCATTTCCGCTTAGCTGGACCATGTCCAGCTTACAGGCTTCGGCAATGAAATTTACGTCCGCGACGGGTAAATTTACAAAAACGCCTGCTGTCTTGACCTTGGACTTTATCTCTCGCAAGGCTTTGACGATCTCCAGTGCTTTAACGGGCATAATCTGCCTTCGGCTCGGAGCCATTACGAGTCCCAGATAATCGGCACCTGCTGTAGATGCTGCAAGAGCCTGATCGACGCTGGTTATACCGCATATTTTTACCTTGATCATGGTAAAAGTTCTCTCATTTTGATTTTGATGTTATTGGAGGAGGTAAAGGCTTCTCCTATCAGGACCGCATTGACTCCCCACTTCTCAAGTTTTTCAATGTCTTCGCGGGTTTTGATGCCGCTTTCACTGACGACAATTCGATCTCCGGTTATCAACTGTCTCAACCGCTCGGTCACGCTCAAGTCAACCTTGAACGAATGTAAGTCTCGGTTATTTAAGCCGATTATTTTGGCTTCGCTAAGGATCGCCATTTCGACCTCCTCGGCAGTATGGGTCTCCACCAGACATCTCATGTTCAATTGATGACTCAGATCGATTAGTTCCGCTAAATCATGAAAATTAAGAACAGCCGCGATCAGCAATATTGCATCAGCTCCGTAAGCTCGGGACTCATAAACCTGATATTTATCGAAAATAAAATCTTTTCGCCGCAGTGGGGGAAAACG
>DEUU01000320.1 GCA_002362735.1 Dehalococcoidia bacterium UBA3254 | reverse complement strand
AGGAATATGGTCAACGATATGCTGGTACAAAATAAAGAATACCTACCGCAATTCCACCATTACTCTGTTTGATTGATTTTGTGAATGGATATGCCACTTTTAGGCGGATTGTAAAATATTCCTTATTTGCTGTGGTTGTTGTTTAACCTGGAGTAGCAGCGATGATTACACGATCAAGTAAATTTCAATCTATAAAAACGACTTATGATAATCTTGCGCTTGATTATCACCTGTTGTTCGCCGACTGGAAAAAATCGGTCCACTGGCACGGAAGAGTACTCGACAACTTAATCAAGAAAGAAAAAGGAGATGCTCCTCTCTCAATCCTGGATTGTACATGCGGTATCGGAACTCAAGCAATCGGCCTTGCATTACATGGTCATTCTGTCACTGGGACAGATATAAGCTACCAGGCCATAAAAAGGGCTCGGGAAGAAGCTAAATCTTCCGATGTCAAGATAACATTCAAGACAGTCGATTTATTAAGGTTAAACACACAGATTAAAGACTCGTTTGATGTAATAATCTCCTGTGATAATTCACTACCACATTTTATAGATGACACTGAATTGAAGAAAGCATTATCCAATATCTATGCAAAGCTTAAACCGAATGGTATTTTTATTGCCAGTATTAGAAATTATGATGAAATCATTGAGAACAAAATAAAAACAACTATTCCTCAGGTGTTTGATGATGCTGATGGTTATCGGATTGTTTTTCAGACATGGGATTGGAATGATAATGGAACCACATATATATTCCACTTATATATTCTTAAAAACAAAATAGATGATTGGGAAGTTAAGGAATATATTGGACGATACCGGGCATTAAGACGTCAGGAATTATATCAAAACCTTTTCGAGGTAAATTTCACTAATATCAAATGGTTAATGCCTAAAAAAACAAAATATTATCAACCTATCGTAGTTTGTCATAAATGATGCCTTGATATCAAAATAGTTCACTCAACAAAAGTCCATGTTGGTTAATCAACCTTATTCTTCATAATAAGTCATAAAAATACAGGTTGACATCACTAAAGTTGCTGGTTCGAGTCAAGTACCGCCCAGTATACGACGGAGTCGGTATAAGCGACTCCACTAAAACATTATTGTATGTCATTATCGAGTTTAATATTACTGACGAAACACACGACATTGTTATATGGACCCAAAGGTAATAATCTCTTGGCACTTACTGTCACTTGTATTTGAAGCTATGCACTATTTTACAGTGATGCCGATGTTTGTCAGATGGTAACACACTCGGATGCGACCTTTTAGTAGTTGGTAAATCTATAGAAAGGGATTTGAAGAACTGCGATTCCAATTTGTGTATTATAGGGAAAATATTAATGACTAATAATACCCTGTAGAGGTGAGATTAGGGTACAAGTTAACGATTTGAGACGGGAGTAGGCTACACCCTGAATTTGTTAAGGACCAACCCACCCTATAAATTACTCACATGACCAAGGGGATATCGTGGAGGCACGGCTAGCCGTGCCTCCACGATAAAGCATTAAGTGAATCAGCCTTTATATTATGAATTAAGGATGCTCTCCAATCGTAGCCTTGACTTCCTGTACTTTGGCGGCGCGTAATATCCGCACTTTTAAATTAACACCGACCTTATCTTTGCCGAGTGACAAATGCAGGTCGTCCCAGTGTCTGATTATATTGTCTCCGATGGCAAGGAGAGTATCTCCCATCACCAGCCCAGCTTTGGCACCGGGACTGTCCGGTTCCACCGATGTGACCAACAGACCAGTTTCCTGGCCGGTCTGACCAACCAGTTCGGATGGCAAACGGACCGGCTGTATGCTGACACCGAGATATCCCCGGGATATCCGTCCTTGTTTTAACAGTTCATCGGCCACCGTTTTTACGGTTGAAGCCGGCACAACAATGGTCGCATCTCTGGTTAACGCAGTAGTAACTATACCTATCGCTTTTCCTTCTGCCGAGACCATGGGACCGCCAGAGAAACCAGGATATGCTGTGGCATCAGTCTCAATATAATTGTCGATTGTCCCGCCGGCATGGGTCCGCCAGCTTCCGCCGAATACGCTGATGATGCCCAGTGCGGCCCTCACGGTTTTACCGGGCCGGCCCAGGGCCAGGACAAGCTGCCCGACTTTCAGGCTATCGGATGCAGCCCACTCCAGGGTAAGATCCACCTGTCTATCCAATCGCAATAAAGCCAGGTCGGTGGTAGGATCACGACCTACCAACGTGGCTTCGACAAGCGTACCGTCGCCAAGACCGACGTGGATATCTTCGTCGCGCATTAGGACATGGTTTGCTGTGACAACCAGATCTTTTGCCGTCCATATTACACCGCTCCCGGATATCCCCCTCCGCGCGTTTACCTGTACCACGCTGCCGCCTGCTGTTTCTACAATAGATACCAGACTGTCCGATAAGGACGATATATTTGTCATTTCGCTCTCCTTCGAATGTTTATATTATCAGGATACGACACCATACCGGGTCTGTGATTCAGTACTTTTATCGGGGAGTTACCTGGAAATAAGACCAGTTAGAGTTTGATCAAGCCCAGTCTGGTAGCTAGTGTGACGGCTTGTGTCCTGCTCTGGGCGCCTGTCTTACTCAGGATTGAGTTTACGTGGAATTTTACCGTATGTTCGCTGATACCCAGAATTGCTGCGATCAATTTGTTCGTAAGGCCTTCGGCAACCAACTGAAGTACCTGTACCTCCCGCTCAGTAAGAGTTTCCGCCAGCATAGGAGGAAATGTATTTTCCGAAGACCCAAGTATATCGGCAAAGCGGGCATCGACCGCCATAAGTCCTTCCGTCACCGCCTTGATTGCGACCACTAACCGGGTCGATTTCACATCTCTGGTAAGGATGCCTTTAATTCTATTGGCCCAGGCGAGTGCAGCGCCGGCGTCGTCGGAGACAATTGCGATGACTGGTATGTTCGAATCATGGATGCCGGCAGGGATTTCGGGATCTTGAGATATGTCGAGGACGACGATATCGGGTTCATATAGTTCGATATCGGCAGGTAGGTTGTCATTACCGCTCTGACCGCACAATAATAATTCGGGTTCTGGAGCAATCATGGCAGCCAGCCCGGCGCGTGTGAGGTTATCGCGGGCAGCCACCAGGACACGGATAGGAATCGAGGTTGAGTTTGACATAATTTTATTTTACATGCAAATATATGCAAACTCATAAGAATCACCGGTTCCGGTATTGAGTCGGCTGCTTCGGATATGTATGATACCGCCAAGATAGGGTGATGGGCTTCGGGTGGAGAGGGACCCGGCCTACCTATCTACCTGTATTGGGGAAAGTGTCATCAGCGCTATCAAAGTCCGGCGAGTTCTCCGGAATGACATTAGCTCGTCTCAGGATCTCTACAATTCCCAACTTTTCAACAATCTTTCGTGAGGCCGTTGTATATTCACCTGTGCTCCAAATAGGTGTCTTGCTCATTTCCCTCGCAGCTCTAACTATGACCGACACAGTTGCCGTCGCAAAACCCCCTCTCCGGAAATCAGGGAGTGTATCAACGGCAATATCAGCATACCGGTCGCTGAGGGATGATAAATGTGCAGTTGCTACAATTTTACCGCGATATTGTCGTTGTTACCTTAAAAAAATATGCAGAGATGTAAATTATTAGTGCGTCACTTTTTAGTAAATCGTGTAGTCGAAAAGCCATTTCACATTTAATTACTCTGCCATTGATTGCTATGGTACTCTCCTAATTCGGAGAAAAAGGGCTAAATCGAAAGGCTGAACTCAAGTTCGAAAGTTCTGCTTATAGTACCC
>DEUU01000418.1 GCA_002362735.1 Dehalococcoidia bacterium UBA3254 | reverse complement strand
GGGTAGATGTCCTGGACCCGGCCTTGCTCCGCCCCGGCCGTTTCGACAGGCGAGTCACACTCGAACTTCCGGATACCAAAGGCAGGCAAGCCATTCTCCAGATTCACGCCAAGGGGAAAGGACTGGACAAGACTGTAGATTTATCGGTGATTGCTAAGGAAACCCATGGCTTCAGCGGCGCGGACCTCGCCAATCTCATGAACGAAGCGGCCATTCTGGCGGTCAGGCGCAATAAATCGACTATAGGTATGGATGAAATTGAGGATTCAGTAGACCGCGTCATTGCCGGGCCGGAAAGGAAAAGCCTCCAGATTAATCCGAGGGATAAAGAAACGGCGGCTTACCATGAATCAGGCCACGCACTGGTCGCCCATATGCTTCCCAATGTGGACCCGGTACGTAAAATATCCATCGTAGCCCGCGGCTCCATGGGAGGTTATACCCGTCTCTTGACGGAGGACCGTTATTTCATGAATGCATTGCAGTTTAAGGATTCCTTAGCCGTGCTGGTGGCGGGTCATGCGGCTGAGCAGATTATGCTCGGTCATGTTTCTACCGGACCGCACAGCGACATCAAACAGGCTACCGACCTGGCGCGCAGAATGATAACCGACTACGGCATGAGTGAGAAACTGGGGCTGCGGACATTTGGTCGGGAAAACCGCGCGGCTTATTTAGGTTTTGGCCCTCCGGAGGAAAAAGATTACAGCGAGAAGACAGCTGAGCTGATCGATGAAGAGGTGCATGATATTCTGGAAATTGCCCACCAGACGGCGAAAAAAATACTGGAAGAGAATAAGCCGAGACTCATCCACATTGCTGAAAAGCTGCTGGTTAAAGAGACTTTGGAAGGAGAGCAACTGGACGCTGCCTTTTCCGAGCCAATTTCAAATTCAGAGAAGCCTTCAGAAACCGGGGTGCGGCATACCGGTGTAGCGGTACCCGCTCAGACCGAAGCAAAAAGTCTTTAGTACATTACGGGTTTTACAGTAATGACCCAGAGGATCCATGTCTAATCTCTTTCGAAAGGTGAATGGACAATATCGGTATCAGCATTTGTCTTTATTTTATCGTACCATCCGGAAAAGAATTAAGGGTTATCTATTCAATACAATTTATTCAGAACCTTTGCTGACGGAAGCAAAATCAAGGAGCAGTGATTGTTACAGAAATATTGCCGGTGGGGACTCTGGATATCTACTATTCTGGTCCTGATACTGGTTGCGGCGCAGGGGGTAAGTGGAAACTGGACTGTTTTTTATCTGCTCTGGCCCGGATACACCGCCGGGGAGACCTTTTTACGCATCGTAATCTGGTTGTCTTTATATCATATAAAGACTGGATTCGCGATAGGTGCGATATCAATATTAGTTATCATCTTTGCTTTTCTTTCAAAATCAAACTGGTATGTGCGAATATTTAGCCTGCTGGGCCTGGCCGTCACTATTTCGGCCGCAATGGGAGGATATCTCTTTGTCACAACAGACCTCCAGGACCGGTTAAGCCTTGGCCAGATGGCCGACAGCTTTGTTGGCGTCTTTGCGGCTTATTTCGTGATGTTCTTCTTCATGAACAAGGTTCCGCGCTGGCCCTGGCTGCGTGCCAGAGAAATTTAAAAAAATTAGTTTCCGGGGAAAGCAGCTTCCAGAATGCTAGTCCCCAACAGGGATAAAATAATGATCATACCCAGTGCAAGAGCTGCCAGCACCACTGACGCCGCTATATAAGCCGGATTTTCTAATCCAGATACCCAGACTACAACTGCCAGAGCGATAGAAGCAGCGAGGAAAATACTGGCGTAAAGAATTTTTCTTTTCAGTATTTGTGAGTTGCCTAACTTGCGAAAGCGGACTTTCCCGTCTATATATCCTACGGTTCCCGCGATGATAACCATAACCGGAATTAACAGGACCAGTATCCTGTTCGTATTTATGAGAAATGTCCGGGCATCTCCGGCAAGGAAAAAGATGGCGATCGAAAAGACGAGCACTGCAACCGAAAAGCTTATCGGAAAATGGACGGCAATCGGGTGAAGGTCCAGTTTAAGGATATTGCGTCTCCGCGCACCCATGGTATCGACGTAGGGCATAAAGGCGGTCTTCGGAGCTCCGCAGGCGGGGCATTTATCACCCAGTTTCCCTTCTTCCATAATATAACCGCAGGCTTTACAGCGGATCAGTTTCTTCATCGCAGGCCTCCTTAATCATGACGGATCAGCAAACTCGGCTATACTTATATTTTAGCGGCAAGTTGAGCTAAATTTACCAACTGTGCCTCGAAGTAAATATCCGTCCCCGGAGCGCCCCGGAGAGGTAACGGATGTTATTAGCCAGCAGCGATGGCAAAAGAGAAAACCGGAAATGCCAGAAACGGCTTCTGGCCAGATACCGGGGGTTAAAATAAAGTCGAAGACCATTCCAAAAGACCGCTCTGTTAAGTTGCCGGTTAGTGAGATACCGGGTGCGGACGTTACAGGTAAACCCGTTGTAAAGACTGTAATCTTCTGTGTTGGTGACGAGCCCATCCGCGAGCAATTCTTCTCTGGTCAGGGTCCTGGGATAAGGAGTCAGGCACTGAATAATGGGGTGGTCTACTCCAATGTCCCGGGCAAACTGAAAAGTGGACCGGATATCCTCGCGAGTATCTTGAGGGTGCCCGATAATCAATCCGCCGAAAATCCCTATTCCCTGATCCTTGAGCAGGGAGATCGCTCTTCGGGTATTTTGTAAAACACCCGGTTTACCCATAGACTCCAGGTTTCTCGAAATGCCGTTCTCGATCCCCAGGAATACCCATTGAAACCCCGCCCTTTTCAGGCATCCCGCCAGCTCGGGGTCCGAGGCAACACCCTGGACGCTGGCCTGAATGGTATAAGACATAGTATTAAGTTTTTCCTTTTCAATTAATTCACATAGACTTTTGAGGCGAGGAACATTCAGGGTTATATTATCATCCACAAAAAAGATGCCCTGTTTGCCTTTCTCTTTGAGGTGTTTCAAATCAGCGATTACGCGCTCGGTGGAGAAAATGCGTGTTCGTCTTCCGTACATAAGCGAGATGCTGCAGAAATGACAGGCGGAAGTACATCCCCGGGACGTTTCCACGCAATCAAAAGAATAGCCCATGAAGTTTGCCTGGTCCAGCAGGCGGCATTCCCTGTCCGGCAGTTTCACGGTATCGAGGTCCATCAGGGGCGCCGGAGGATTATGATGGAATCCATCTTCTTTGAGGTAAGAGAGCCCGAGTATGTTACCAAAATCCCGGCTTCCAGCCAGTGCATTCAGGAGACCCTTGAAGGTATTTTCCCCTTCCCCTCTGACCAGAAAATCAAACGATCCCTTTTGAGGGCTTTCACCGACTTCCTGGTACATCAGTGTGGCGTGATATCCCCCCAGCGCCACTTTTGCCTCCGGTAGAACTTCACGGCAGATCCGGGAGACCCGGCAGGCGCTGGCATACTGATAGCTCATGGCACTCAAACCCACAATTTGCGGCTGAAAGTCCTGGAGGACGGACTCAAGGTAATGCCGGATGCGACGTGGGTGGAAGACCAGGTCAAGGACTCTGACAGAGTGTCCTTCGAGATTGCCGGCGAGGGAACAAAGTCCCAGGTTAGGAATCCGCATCACTGCGTCCAGAGCGCTGACCGTATCCGGCATGGCTATCAGAAGTATTCTCATCCGGTTGCTTCCTGAAATAATGCGGACTATTTAATATCGAGATAAATATAAAACTTATTATATTATATAAAACATAAGAGAGGTTTTTATGCAGGTGATTCTGATTAAGCTGAAACAGTGTCATAGTCGAGGATGAATCGGGATCGCTGGCTGGTAAACTTTGAACTACATCAGCCGGCATCAACAAATGTAGCCAAAGTGGGGTAGGCTCATGGGGCAAAAATGGCTGCACTTCTTGTAAAAGCAAACAGCGTTGAGTATTAATGAAACAGGAAGTTGCTAAAGCTTAAGAAAAAGCCCGACAGGTTACATTTAGTATTTAATGTTTATCGAGATCTTTTTACCCATTTCTTCAGCATAAAAGTTAAGGCTATATTTAATCCGCAGAGAACTGTGATCAGGATAAAAGCGAGCTGGTAGTGCTGGCTAACATCAAAGATGTAGCCTGCCACTATTGGTCCCGTTGTCCCTCCTAACGTGTGAAAAAGAAGAAGTATCCCCATGATAACTCCGTACGAACGTAGACCAAACAAATCGGCAGGGATGACGGATCTGGCTGTTAAAATTATCCCCCAGCCAACGCCATATATGACGGCAAAAACATAGAAAGCCCAGAGATCTTTAAAGCTTAACAGCAGGAACAGTCCCACAAGTACTAAAAGTATTGCGAACAGCAGACCTAACCAGCTGCCCATTCTATCGAGGATAGTCCCCGAACTGGAGCTGCCCGCTATACCGGCTAAATTAATGACCGATAAAATCCCGGCCGCTCCGGTAGCCGATATCCCTGTATCCATGGCTCCGGGAACAATATGCACGGAAATGACCAGCTGTACAACACCAGCAAAAAAAATAATGGTCCCTAATATCCAGAATTTACTCGAACTGATCGCTTCACGCAGACCCGGCTCCTTCACGGCGGCATCAGCTTTTTCAATAGAAGGTTTTCTGTCATTCTTAATTTCTCTGGAAGCACCCGGCCAATACAAAAATATAGCCGAAATGGCTATTATACCCAGCATTATCCCACCCATAATAAGATAAGAGCTTTGCCAGCCGCTCGTGGAAATAAAATGAGTTGCGACCGGTGAGGCGACTGCTGCCCCAACTCCTCCCCCCGCCAGTGTAATTCCCATCATCAATCCCCGTGTTCTGGTGTAAGTCCTGGTTACCAGAGAAACTGTTGGGGCATAACCGGCAACCCCAATGCCTACGATTACTCCATAGTAAACATACAGCTGCCATAAGGCACTAAGGTGAAATAGCAAGACATAAGCTAATCCCTGAATTAACCCGCATATAATAATAATGAGCGTCGGCTTGAACCGGTCTCCCAACCGCCCTGCCACGATGCCCAGCACTCCAGATAGTATCATCATTAGCGAGAAAGCCCCGGAAATCTCAGTACGTGTCCAGCCGAACGACCCGGAAATTGGCTTTAAAAAGATCCCAAAGCTGAAAACCGCCATTCCCCCGGCTAACATGCAAAGGAATGCGGCAATAACCACAGCATATCGGCTGATATAAGCCTCTTTTTTAGGGTCCAGGGTGAGTGGTGCGTTGCTATCCGCCATTAATTATTCCTCGAGATTGTAGCTGACTTCAAACGCAGTACCTTATGCAAATCGGAGTCAGGATAGATTAATATTCGTTTGCTTTAAGCAGATATTTCTTACATCTCCTGAAAATCTCTGACACAGTCAGTATAATGCTATAACATTAAAACAACAATAATTAAATAATCCTTCCGTGGAATTAAGAAAGCCATTTTGCATATTCTGGCATATGTTTCATATCTTCGTATAACCAGACCATCCTATCCAGATACCAGCTTTTTCCGATATAGGCTACCGTTACCCCAATAATTGCTGGCCATATCGAAATGGCTATGATTGCCCAAATTGATAGGAGCATCCCAATCAAAGAAATAACATTCAGAATATTAGGCGCGGTCTCATGATGGGCAGGAACAGGCACCTTATTTCTATTCTTCCATACCCTCTCTCCCAATACAGATTTGGATGCCCAGTTGTTCGTTGATTTGGGTTTCGAAAAGAGTACCGGATTGAAGAACATCCAGGCTAATGACACGGTTATGGGTATGAAAGACCACCATCCTATCCAGACCCGGCTCCAAAATGCAACCACAATCAGGGGCAATGCGGAGTATCTGGTCCACACGCTCCATGGGTTGGCGTGCTTCATCCATTTCTCCTCGGTCAGATTAAAAATTCCGGCAATTTTATTTTCCAGCGTCATTGTTTACTCTTTAGCCTGTTTAAACATTCCACTCCCATATCAACCTTGAGTACCGGGTTCTGCTTTTGGGACTCAATTACACGCGCCCTCAAAGTAATCAGAGCAGTTTCCGAAATTGAGTTCAGGGCTGCTACTCTCACAGGCTTGTCGTTATCTTTTCTGCGTCAGCCATTCCACCATGACCTCTAAAGGGATTCTCATGTTTCCTATCCCGCAGTGATTTTCGGCTTTATCCGCTCTGGTAAATATCCGACCCGTCACCGATTTGGCGTTTGTCAGAGCCTTCAGCTGCTTATGATACAAAATAACAGGCTGAAAGAAGTCTCGTTCTCCAGCTAAAAGCAATACATCCTGGTCCACCAACTCAGAATGGATATGCTCTTTGTTCATCGCCATATCCCAGCGAGCAACATCCGAGAGGTCCTTTTTCCCGGTGATAAACAGAGTCTGGCGCACAACATGCTTCATCATCGGGGACTTCATTTTCAAGCCGGTCAATCTGTTCATCAGCCAATCCCACTTAGCTACAAAGTTTACCAACCTTCTGTTAAAGCCGTTTGTACTCTCCATCCAGTCGTAAAGAGGCGGAAAGACGATCACCCGGCTAATTCTCTTCTCGAAAGCTGCTGCTCGCAGGCACCAGTATCCGCCCATCGAAATCCCCAGCAAAGTGATATCAGACAAATTAAAATAGTCTAATATGGCTTTGACCGGCTTTTCCCAATCGTGTTCAAAGGTCAATCCGTATTTCCTGAGGGCACCTCCCTGTCCGGGTCCATCAAAGGCAATGACCTCATAGCCCGCCTCGGCGAAGTATTTCCAGAAGCAGTAGAACTCTTCAATCAGAGAATCAAAACCACCGTGAATTACGACGGTTCCTCTGGCGGGTTTTTTCAAAGAAGGCAGGCGCATGGCCGGTAAAAAACCGTTTTCATAAGGCACTTTGTTGCGTTCAATGTTAGCGTCTTTAAAAGCAAGGTAGAAGACCTCAATAAACTTGTTATACAATCGCAATTTTTCAGGGTTCGAGGGACTGGTCAGAAACTCCGCTGCTCGGTAATAGAAGGCGGCATTTTCTATTCTTCCTTCGTCCTCGGCCTTTTCGGCGAGACTGACAAAACCATGAATGTAATCATCAAAAGTTTTTATTCCTGCAGCGACTTTTTGCAAATCCTGTAGTCGAGTGAAACCAAGTGAATACCAGCGATTTATCTGTAAATTAATAAACCTGTCTCTATGGAATTCCCGGAGACCTATCGGCATCTCAGCTTTCATCTGTTACCATCTCCTTTTTCGCAAAGAGGTCAATCTCTTTTTTCAGGAAACCGAAGTACATTAAACGAGTCAATTGTTCGATCAGACTGGCATTTTCCCTGAGACCTTTAAGGAGTTCTGGTCTGGCCTTAAAGCCAGCTTGAATTACATCCAGATACATCA
>DEUU01000159.1 GCA_002362735.1 Dehalococcoidia bacterium UBA3254 | reverse complement strand
AGTCAGGGTCTAGACTGACAACCCAAAATTCAAAGCCAGTTATCAAAAAGGACCCATCTATGCGAGAAATTTTTAACCGGTACCTGAACTACTTAAAAGCTGAACGCAATGCTTCTGAGTACACCTTGCGTAATTATAAGACCGACTTAACCGGAACTTATAAACGCGGCGAAGGCAAGGGTTTCTTCCAATTTTTAAAATTAAAGAAAATCGATGATTTTACAAAGGTAGACCGTCAGACTGTCCGCGATTACCTATCGTGGCTGGCAGAACAGGGCATTGATAAGTCCAGCATGTCCCGGAAGTTATCCGCCATAAGATCTTTCTATCGTTTTCTTCTGAGAGAAGGAATACTGGGAAAAAGTCCTATACCCATCAGCGCATCCGGACGGAAAGGAGAGCGCTCCACGTTATCACCCAAACTGGATAAAAGGCTGCCGGTCTTTCTCACTGAACCGGAGATTAACAGATTATTAGATACTCCTGACCTCGCTAAGCCGGAAGGAAAACGAGACCGGGCCATGTTGGAATTGCTTTATGCTTCCGGAATTCGCGTCTCCGAGTTGTGGCAACTCGACCTCGAGAATCTTAATGTAGACAGTCATGAAATCAGGGTTATCGGCAAAGGCGCCAAAGAAAGGGTCGTCTTGATGGGAATTCCTGCTGCCACTGCCATCTCTGAGTATATCACTCAGGCTCGCCCGCGGTTGTTGAATAACAAATCCCAGAGGGCTCTATTCCTGAACCGGCAGGGCAAGCGTCTCTCCATGCGGGGAATACAAAAAATTCTCAAACACTACGCCTTAGCTACCGGCCTGGAGAAAAACGTTCATCCTCATGTACTGCGTCACACTTTCGCCACTCATATGTTGAACGGCGGAGCTGACCTGCGGGTGGTCCAGGAGCTTTTGGGACACGCCGATCTTTCATCTACTCAGATTTATACTCACGTGACCAAACAGCAAGCCCGGAAAGTGTATTTAACAGCCCATCCTATGGCTATAGAAAAGGATCAGAAAAATGACACTTCAGACCAATAAACGGATACAGAAGCTGCGTCAGGAATTCTCACAGAAAAAAATTGATGCCATTTTTGTTTCTCACCCGGATAATCTATATTATCTCTCCGGATGTGAAGGGCTGGAAGGCTATTTATTAATTACTGAGCATGAAGCGATCATTGCGACCGATTTTCGCTACATCGAACAAGCTGAAAGACAATCGCCAGAGTGCAAGATTTACCGCATCATGGGGAAAATGGAATCATGGCTCCCCAGTTTGTTTGATGGAGTGGGGAGCCAGCGCATTGGTTTTGAGAGCAGCCACATGTCATTTACGACCTATGAAAAAATGACAGGGATATTTAAGAACTCTCAAATGAACGTGGAGCTCGTTCCGTTCGAAGGTCTGGTTGATTCATTGCGCATGGTCAAGGATCCGGAAGAAATTGATTTGATAAAAAAAGCGATTAAAATCACGGATTCGGTTTTTGAACGTATTGAAGAAACAATTCATCCCGGAATCACCGAAAAGCAACTGGCCTGGGAAATTGAAAAATTTATGCGAGAAAACGGCAGCCAGCCAGTGCCTTTTGAATTGATCGTAGCGGCCGGAGCTAATGCCGCTCTGCCTCACGCTAAACCTTCGGACTATGTTATACGGTCCAGTGAACCGATTGTGATCGATATTGGGTCCAAATTTAACTCTTATGGAAGCGATCTAACGCGCACATTATATCTGGGTAAACCGGACCAAACCTTCAGGAAAGTTTATGGTACAGTCCTGGAGGCCCAGAGGGAGGCTATTACCCGGATAAAGGCCGGTATGACCGGGGCTGAGGCGGATGCTATTGCTCGCGATTTTATTGCCAGGTCTTCCTACGGTGAAGCTTTTGGGCACAGTCTAGGACACGGAATCGGATTGGTTACCCATGAGAAACCCCTTCTGGGGCCGAGTTCAACGGAAGTTCTGAAGAACGGTATGGTCTTTACCATCGAGCCAGGGATATATCTGAGTGGGTGGGGGGGCGTACGCATAGAAGATGACGTCCTGATTGAAAATGATAAAGTAAAAATGCTTTCCTCCGCGGGAAAGCTAACGGTCTAAAAAGGGAGATAGATTTGTTTAAAGCCGACTTTCATATCCACTCACAGTATTCAATGGACTGTAAAACTTCGCTGGACCAGATTATTCGAGCATGTCAGAGTAAAAAAATAAATTGTATTGCATTATCTGATCACGGCTCTATTGATGGAGCTTTAAAAATAAAAAATATTGCTCCGTTTTATGTTATTGTGGCAGAAGAAATTTTAACCGACAAGGGCGAAATAATGGGTATGTTCCTTCAGGAAAAGGTGCCCAGCGGCCTTTCGATGCTAGAGAGCATCCGGCGCATTAAAGATCAGGGTGGATTTTTCTGTGCCCAGCATCCGTTTGATAAAATACGCAGCGATGCCTTAAAAATGGAGACCATGCAGGAGATTGCCGACCAGATAGATGTTGTAGAAATATTTAACGCGCGCACACTTCTTCCCCGAAGTTCTCAATTAGCCCGGGAATTTGCCCGGATCCATCGTTTGCCTTGCACCGCCGGCAGCGATGCTCATTCCGCCGGTGAGATAGGAAATGCTTATGTCGAAATGCCTGAATTCAAAGACAAAGAAGGCTTTCTTCAAGCTCTGCTTCAAGGAAAAGTCCATGGTCACCGCGCTAATCTGGTATCCCGTTTCTCCGCCATGTGGGGCAGGCTAAAAAAATAACGGTCAAACTAAGCTTGCAGGATAACATTGGATAAGGTACTATTGTTTTACCCTAAAATATTGTGAAAGGAGGTATGACATCGATGCTTATCTCGGATATTATGAAAACCAATGTGGTTTCTGTTCCCAGCAGTACCACCCTCGCCGAAGCCAGAAGGATCATGGATGCCCATAATATCAGAAGATTACCGGTAATTGACAGGTATAATCTTATAGGGATTGTGACCAAGGACGATCTGGATAAAATGGGGCCGTCACAATTGACGACTTTCAGTGTCAATGAACTGGTCTATATGCTAAACAAGAT
>DEUU01000388.1:370-4701 GCA_002362735.1 Dehalococcoidia bacterium UBA3254 | reverse complement strand
TGGATGGCTTCCGGAGAAATGTCCTTATATTTAATTGAAGAAATATAGGAGGCTATGTGTTCAGCAATATTACTCATATCTTCCTTTCAGATTCGAAATAATCAATGGTCTATTGTTTAAAAGGCATCCTATTTCTTAAAACACTGGGCGATCAAGTTATGATATAACGAGGGTGATGGCTGAAGACCTGGTAATAAGGAGTATCCCAGCCGACCTTGTCCAAGGGCACTAATCGTCTGAATTTGCCCTCAGCTTCAGACCGGGCCAGGATTGGTCCATAGACATGCTCGGTTCTCCAGCGAAATATTCTGGCCGCCTCCCGAAAATCAACTTCTATCGCCCCCTCTGGACAGATTTTTTCGCAATGCAAACAATTCATACAGGGTTCGGCAAAACGGGGTGGTGAGGCAGACAGATCAATACCTTCAACAGGACAATTATCCACGCATATCCGGCATTCAGGATATTTACACTTTCTCGTATTGAGCCGGGCATTCAATTTGAAATTCTGTGTTTGCTTCCAGCGTTTCATATCCACTCCGGGAGGGAATTGCTGCGTTTCATCAGTGCACTCACTTACCCTTTGTTCGGCTAACTGTCGGCCAAGCTCTCTTCCTGCCTCAAGGACAGGTATGAGTTGCTTTTCGCCGGCTTTTATCCTCTGGCTGCGTGCTACCATTTCCTTGCCAAATTCCGCTGCCTCTCGCAAGTCAATTTCATCCGGATGTCCGTCGGTGAGAAATGGTTTCGGAAATTGCTGATCATTATGACTGCCGTACCAGTCGCCGGTGCCGATGATGATCATGCCTGTAGGTAGCAGTACCTCCATCATACTGGGTATAAAGGCCTCAGGGCGCGTGCAGTGAGTAGAAAAAATGAAGCCATGTTTACCTTCTATGGAGACCATGCTCTTTACGAAGTGTCTCACATTCACCGGTTCGAAATAATGTATCGGGCTGCCGAGCCCGATTAAATCATACCTGCTCAGGTCCTTTGAGTCAGCCTCCTTCAATTTCACGATGTCGCACGGCTCTCCCGCACTCTTGATGCCCGAATATATTGCCTCGGCAACTTTCCGGGTGTTCCCGGTCATGGAAAAATAAATTACCATACATTTCATATGAATCGACCGCCTTACATATTCTATTTATTAATAGATCAATCAATGATAACGTTTAACTTCTTTGACTTCATATTATCTTTCTTCTTTCAATTCCCCTGATTAGCTGATTACGGTATTACAGGCAGATCCAGGTAGGAAGCATACTTCGTCCGGTGGTAAACCGTCTGCATTGCCGGAATGCCATAGGCATCCTCTCCGACTGGATTGCCGGAGTTCATGTTCCGATCAAAGGCTGGAAAATTGCTGCTTGCGACATCGAGTCGGATACGGTGTCCCTTGCGAAATAACTGACTGGTATTGGCCATATTAATAATATATTCGTTTATCTCACCGGGATTCACCAGTTCTGGCCTGGATACAGACTTTCGATAACGAGCCCGAATAATACCTTCCGCTACATTATAGACTCGCCCATCCGGGTAGACATCTATAAGTTTGCTGGTAAAATCCGTGTCTCGGGTAGACGTGGCCGCAAAAAGATGCAAATTCAGTGGACCCGTGACCTCGATATCTTGCTTCAATTCAGGTGTGGTATAACATAAGACGTCATGCCGCCTCTCTATTAGAGACTGCTCAATCGGCCCGCCGACAAAACCGTTTCCGGGGCGTGTACCGCCAATGGTGGGGACAGGGAAATACGGATTATACACAAAAATGTCCGGCGGCTCGGCACCTGGTTCGTCACGGCTCAGGAGACCATCCCCCTTCTGGCTGTTGGCCTGGCCGCGACTGTGTAGAAAGAACCTCTGCCATTGCGTTTGGGGAAGCGGCCAATCCTCAGCGTTTTGCCAGGTATTTTTGCCCATAATGAAATACCGCACGATCGGTAGTTTAACATCCATCCCTTTCAAATACTTGTCAAAATAAGCGATGGTAAAAGCGGAAACTCCTGCCCCCGGCCCTTCGGCTAACATCCCAAAGTGAAGATCCCCGACAGCACTTCTCGGCTCACCGTGTACCCAGGGTCCCATCAGAACATGCTGGCCCTGACGCGCCCGCTCCGATCCTCCTTTTTCACGCATGGTCAGAAAATTATAAACCGTACTCCAGGGAGTAATATCATACCAGCTTGACATGTGAAAACACGGTACTTGTATTTTCTCGTAAGGCCATACGGCTTTTTCTGCAATTTCTGGAGATGCGATCATCAAACGGGCTTGCCAGAGTTCCCTGACACCCTCAAAATTGAAATGGGGGACATCCTTCAAAGGCAGATATGTGTAAACTTCCTCCGGATTTTGCATTGCCCGGTTGAGCATCCGCCGCATTTCAGTTACATCTTTCCCCTCTTTCTCCAGCTTATCGGCAATATCCATTCCCAAAAGTACTCCCGAGTTAAAGGCCGGAATGAGGTTTATGATACCTTCCAAAAGAGTGGTCTCATTTCTGGCTCTCCCACACATCCAAGGAGCAATCGCCTTGAGGTGGGGAGGATTTTCCTTGGCTGCCATAAATTGCACATATCCCATATACGAGTAACCAGCCATGCCGACATTGCCGTCACACCAGGGTTGGCCCGCCAGCCATTCGATGGAGTCATAGCCATCAGGTCCTTCTATTGTAAAGAACAGGTCTCCGCCATCGTACGTCCCTTCCGATGCGAACCGACCTCTGAGATCCTGATTGACCATAGCATATCCGGCAGATGATGCCTCGATAAACCTGAGCTGGCCATTATCTCCGTATACGCTCTTGTTATAAGGCGTGCGCATTAAGATGGCCGGGTGTTTTAATTGGTCGTCTGGGCGATAGACATCTGCCCGAAGGATGACACCATCTCTCATTTCTATCGGTATATTCTTATCAACCCGAATTGGAGTTTGTCTCACAGACTTATACTCCTCTTATTTAGTAAATAGTATATAGAGAGATTGGCCAACCTGAGTTCGATGGTCGGTCAATCTCTCTAACACCGTGAATATCGAGAAATCAATGTTCTGAAAGTTTGTCTATTATTTCACTACAATATCTTTAACCAGTACCTGCTCCGTAGAGGCGTTGAGTAGTGTCTCTGTGAAATCAATATTGTCTCTCATACCAAAGACTCTGGAAGCCGTCCACAAGGGCACATATGCATAGTCATCACGCATATATTGCCATACTTTCTTTATTAGTTCTGCCCTGGCATTATCGTCCATTGTGGTTCTGGCCTGGAGGATCGTATCATTTACATAGTCATTAAAATAACTGGCATAAACGCCGGTTTTGGTCCATTGGCGAACAAGAGTTATTACAGTATCCAGTTGACCGACATAAGAGCCAATTCCCAGGTTGCAATAGTCCATATCCGGTTTACCGCTGGCTTTCATGTTATACTCAGCCCATTTGGGGCCTTCCCAGGCGACCAGCTTAGCTCGGATACCGACGGCATTAAGATATGCAGCTACTGCCTCGGCAGTTTCCTTAACTCCGGTTATCTCACCCCCCATCCAGTTGATATCCATATCGAAGCCTTTGGAAAATCCAGCCTCAGCCAGAAGCGCTTTCGCCTTATCCGGGTTATACTCGTAATGCTTGATGTTAGGGTCATATCCAATATCGCCCGGCCCCAGGGCGGGATAACTTACAACATATCCGGACATAACATCCTTTACTATAGCTTCACGATTAATGGCGATCGCAATGGCCTGACGTACTCTCTTATCATACCAGGGCGTCTTGGGATTGACGTTCTGATACTTCATAAAAACTGTTCTTCCCCCGGCGGGCCCCATTACGGTCTTGAGCCCTTTGGTCTTCTGAACTTCCGGAATCATAGGATACGGAACCTGAGTGATAAAATCTGCCTCCCCGGTTTTCAACATGGCTACCCGTGTACTGTCCTCACCTACGAATCTGAAGCGTACCTGTTTGACAGAAGGGGCTTTGCCCCAATATCCATCGAAAGCTTCGAGGTCCACATATTCGCCGCTCTTAAATGCTACGAATTTATAAGGACCCGTGCCTACCGGATTTTTGACAAATTCCTGCTCGCCCACCCTGTCAAAGTATTTTTTGGAGCCGATTGGAAAACCCAAAACAGGCAGAAAACTCACATCCGGCGACTTGAAATAGATCTTGAAGCTGTAGTCATCATCAGGCACTATTTTATCAATAGTACTGTATTGTGATTGGTTCGATGGCTGCTTCATGACGCGGTCAAAGCTGAAGAGGACGTCCGCCGTGGTAAGGGGATCGCCGCTATGAAATTTAACATTTTTGCGCAGGG
>DEUU01000388.1:0-130 GCA_002362735.1 Dehalococcoidia bacterium UBA3254 | reverse complement strand
TAACATTTTTGCGCAGGGTAAATTGCATCATTTTTCCATCTGGAGATATCGTCCAGGATTCAGCCAGACCAGGGATTATTTTCCCTACACCGTTTGGATTCGGCTCCTGGGCCAAGAGATTCTGGGTCAT
>DEUU01000059.1 GCA_002362735.1 Dehalococcoidia bacterium UBA3254 | reverse complement strand
GATATCGAGCGAAAGATAGGGGAGCGTCCTGATGTGCTGGTTTACACCTCTGAGCCACTGGAAACCGACCTTGAGGTAACCGGACCAATTGTAGTAAATCTTTGGGCGTCTTCTTCTGCTGTAGATACGGACTTTACTGGAAAGCTAGTAGATGTTTGGCCTGATGGTAAAGCGTATAATCTGGTAGATGGTATTGTGAGAGCTCGATACCGAGAGTCTCTATCTAAGGCAAAACTGATTAAACCGGGAGAAGTATACGACTATTCAATAGACCTGGGAGCTACCAGTAATGTGTTTAAAGCTGGACATAGAATTCGAGTCGAGATTTCCTCCAGTAATTTCCCTTGGGCTGATCGTAATCTAAATACAGGTCATCCCATCGGACAGGATGCTGAAATGAAAGTGGCTGTTCAAACAATCTATCATACTATTCGGTATCCGTCCTCTATCATGCTACCGGTGATACCCAGATAAAAGCCAGATAATAACAAATCATAAAAGCGATGAGGTGTAACAGGTTGGAAAAGAATAAAAGTCCTATATTTTAAATAAGAAAAGGAGGGTTAAATGAAAAAAATAGTCTTTTGCTTACTGGCTACACTTCTGGTGGCATCGCTACTAATCAGTAGCTGTGCCAAATCAACTTCGCCAACTGCTTCGGTTACCAGTGCTCCAACTACTACTGCACCAGCCACAAGTATTTCACCATCCACTGTAGCTGCTTCAGCTACTACCAGTAAACCCGCGACGACCTCGGCAGCAGCCAAGCCGCTGGTTATTGCAATTAAGCAATCGGGAGAGAATTTCGATATCTTGTCTGCAGGGTCGTTTTATCCGAATATTTCCAATATCATTAATAATGTAAATGAAAAACTATTAGCTCAAGAGCCAAATCCGTCTGGCACAGGGAAAATGATTCCGGGTCTAGCTGAGTCCTGGACGATCTCTCCAGACGGGAAAATAATACAATTTACCCTGCGCAAAAATGTTAAATTCCATAGCGGTGACCCCCTTACCACGGCAGATGTAGTATTCAGCTTTAATCGCTGGATGCAACAACCGTCAAACAAGACCTCCTATTCCACTGTTGACAGGATAGAGGTTGTTGATGATTATAGTTTCAAGGTCTATTTCAAATCACCGGATTATACTTTTATGCTTTTATTAGGTTTTCCAATCGGATCAAAAACTTACTTTGATAAGGTGGGCGAGCAGGAATTTGTCAAACATCCGGTAGGCACAGGTCCTTATAAATTCGTGGCGTTTAAGGCCAGTGAATATGTGGACCTCGAGGCTTTCGATGGTTACTGGGGTCAGAAGCCTGCAATCAAGCAGGTACGCTTCCGGTTCGTGGGCGAGGACAGTACACGGGTGGCAATGTTGAAAACCGGGGAAGCCGACTTTATTACCCAGGTCCCTTACCCTCTGATTCCGGAAGTTCAGAAAACCAAGGGACTCAAGACCGTGATGGGCCCTGCTGGTGGAAGAACAGTTTTCATAAAGTATCAGAATGTGAATCCCAAGACACCCTGGTATGACAAAAGAGTGCGGCAGGCCATCGCGATTGCCATTAATCGCGAAGCTATAGTAAAGGATGTTATGTCCGGGTACGTAGTAAGTTATCCTGGAATGGGACCTGGGGATGTAGGATATGATCCTGACCTCAAGCATTACGAGTACAACCCGACTAAAGCCAAAGCCCTTCTGGCTGATGCGGGATTCAGCAATGGCTTCGATATGGATATCAACTGGATGGGTGGTGAGATAACCGGAGTTAAAGAGACTGCCGAGGCTGTTGCCTCATATCTTAATGCCGTAGGTATACGAGCTAAGCTGGTCGGCTGGGAAGCTCCAAAGTGGGCTGAGTATAACATGAAAGCCAGCGGTAAACCGGATATGGACTTTGTGAACATGGGGATTGGCTCTTACGTCAGTTACCCGGACTCTCTTTTCAAATCATGGACTAAAGACGGCGTCTATTCCAGTTATTTTAGTGATGAGTTGACGGATATGATCTACCATGCCAGGGCTTCACTGGACGATACTGCTCGGGGAGAATTGATTAAGAAAATAGTTCGATATATCCGTGATGACTATGCGTGGATACCCTTATGGACCGGGTGCAGAATCTTTGGTATGAAAGACAACATGAATTTTACGGAGACTTTACTTAACCCCTTTACTGAGAATGTACTGGTTAAGGATATCATAGTAAAATAAGAGATTAATCAGAGGAACATTATTTATAGAAGCTGACCGGCCATTACCTTGGGTTTGTCAGCTTCTGTGTGGTATTGTTCACTGGTTCTCACTTAAGATGAGGTGGAAAAATAATGGCCAAGAATAGTATTAAAGTTATCAAAGCTGGAATATTGATTGATGGGACAGGTAAATCACCTGTGGAGAATGTCAATGTATTGGTCGAGAATTCCTTAATAAAAGCGGTAGGGAAGGATATAGAGATCCCCAAAGATGCCCAGATTATAGATGCTACAGGAAAAACGGTTATGCCTGGGCTCATAGATTCCCATGTTCACTTCCACGGAAAGAAGCCGGATGACACAGATATGGATTCTTTTTCTCGTCCCCGGGAGATCAGGTTAATCAAAGCCGTTTTTGATGCTTAAAAGCGTCTCGCCACAGGCTTTACAACCTCCAAGGATTGCGGAGGTATGTACGGCGTCTTTCTTAAACAAGCCGCGGCTGAAAAAATTATCTCCGGTATTCCCCGAATAGTGGCTGCCGGTTATGAGCTGCAAAATACCGAGGTAAGCCGTTTTAGATATTTATCCCCGGAATATTTGGACGCTCGAACGAGTCGGATTGATGGCCAGGTTGGTGGAGAAAAGCTCATTTGTGATGGAGTGGTGGAGTGTATTAAAGCCACTCGCTATGCGATAAGCCGTGGGTCAGATTTCATTAAAGTAGTCTCAGGTGATGAAGCTGCCTTCAATTTGGATGAAATGAAGGCTATTGTCCAAACAGCAGGACAGGTTAACAAGTATGTTACGATCCATTGTGATACTCCTGCATTTGCCAAGCGAGCGATACAAGCTGGGGTTAAAACTGTTGACCACGCCATCGGGATGGACGAAGAAGCAGTAGAAATGGGAAACAAGGCAGGAGTTATTTTTGTCTCCACCCTGGCCGTGATGAAGGCAGAAATCGATTATGCATCGGGTCCCAGAATGACTAAAGATGCGTTGCAGAAGGCTGAATGGGGTAAAGGAAAATTGGAAAAAATGGTCAGCAGCTATATCAAAGTCCGCAAGATGGGCGGCACTATGGCCATTGGAACTGATTTCGGTGGCGGACGCCTGGCGGAAAGTTATAATGTCAGTGCAGTTGAGATGGAACTGCTGGTTAAATACTGTAATTTTACTCCCATGGAAGCTATTGTGGCGGCCTCCAAAAATGGGGCTTTAGCATGTTTCATGGGCGATAAAATTGGTACCATCGAGTCCGGTAAATTAGCTGATATTATTGTCGTAGATGGCAATCCTCTCACCAATATCGCGGTCTTGCAAGATCTGGATAAGATAAAACTGGTGATGCTCGAAGGTAAGATTGAGGTGGATAAGGATGCACGTCTCCAATCACCAGATTAAGTGATAGCAAGAAAAAATTCTAATTCAGGAAGGACAACATGGTAACTGCTGCCAGAAAATTTGCTGAGTATGGTCTCGGGTTAACCTTCGCAGATCTCCCTGATCAAGTAATAAAGCAGGCGAAGCGGGTCATTCTGGATTATATTGGCTGTGCCATCGGGGGTTACTCTAGTCCGACCAACCGTATCGTGCTAAAAAGCATAAGTGAGTTCGGAGGCCAGGCTGAGTCTACAGTTATTGGAAGTGGGCTGAGAACTTCCTGTCTTAATGCTGCTCTCGCTAACGGGTCAATGGCACGCTTTCTTGAATGTCATGATTTATACCTTGTATTTGAGCCTGTAGCTTCAGGTAGTCATCCCAGCGAAATTATACCATCGGCACTGGCGGTAGGTGAACGCCAGCATTCCACGGGGAAACAAGTGCTGGAAGCTATTGTCTCTGGTTATGAGCTCTCGGCTCGATATGTGGATGCTTCTGCTGTTCATGAGGCCCTTGGACATAAAGGGTGGAATTCGGACCTGCGAGCTGTGTTCATAGTTCCGGTGGTAGCGGGCAGGCTTCTTGAAATGGATGCGGAGCAAGTAGAAAACGCCATCGGCATAGCGGCTAGCTATAACATGGTACTGGGTATCCTGGATGACTCGTTGGAAGAAGGCACCATGGCCAGGAACCTCAGGTTTCCGTTTACAGCCTACGATTCCATCATGGCATCCTTCTTGGCGAAAAACGGCTTAACAGGACCTAAAAGGGTAATCGAGGGTCATAGCGGTTACGTCGAGGCCGTAGCGCACGGAGATT
>DEUU01000319.1 GCA_002362735.1 Dehalococcoidia bacterium UBA3254 | reverse complement strand
CAATCACCCAGCCGTAAAAAAATTTGTTCCGGGTTACCGGTTTATAATGGGGAAAAGACAGACCTGACATTTTGAGAAAAGCTCCCTGGGGAATTCGGATATGACCGTTGGTAGTTCATTTTGTTACGATTTATTATAGTTGATAGATATCTCAACCTCAAACGTCACCGCACTGAAGACTGGCCAACCGGATAGTTTCGTCTTGTCCCTTTGCAGGGTGAACCCGGGCTAATGCTACCGAAAAACAGAAGGTCATTGATATTCTGGAGAACCGGTTTCTCGGCATCAAGGACCAGATTGAGGTCATCGATATCCCCACTCTCATGCCATGGGAACGTTTCGTTGACGAGACGCACGGACTGAACTTTCCTACTAAGAAATTCAGCGTCACTGGAATGGCGGGCGGCAAGGGCGCCAGAGCGAGCTTCCGGGCTATCGAACTTCTATTTCGCGGGAGCCTGGGCTAGCGCCCTGGGAGCTCTCTTTGGCAATCCCAATTCAGGAAGAAACGCGATTCAGACCATTTGCAGAAAAGACGGCCGCCAGTTTGCGACGATGCCATAATGCCAGGGTACTATTCAAACTTGGTTGGTAAGGACCTATTTCCTCCTCCGTCATTGCGAGGCTCTCATTCCTTAATTCAAAAATAGGATAGCGGGTACCCAGTGGGTGCCCCTCCGAAACAATCTAAAATACTCGTTCTACCAACGAAGATTGAACAAAATGAATGCTAGAATATTCTTGACTTTATGTTATCAGGGTAAGCCTGAACCCGGCTGTAGATCCTACTTTTAATTGGGACTACCAGAGGTCCCGAGACGGCTCGATCTGGTATATCTCCTGTAGTTGCTCCAATAATCTGCCGTCGCCAAGCTTCAGGATAGTCACGTCCCCGGCGGAGACGGACGGATCATTTACCAGAGCACCGTCTTCCGGCTGATGGCTTCCGGTCTTGTAGTGAATGAAAAGCCTGTCCCCTTTAATGATCATACTCTCGATGCTGGGAACGCTTTCCGGAATCGAAGCTCCCACTGCCGAAATCAAACTTGATAGAGCTTCCGTTAATCTGGGCAGGACCCTGTATTGGGTTTTTTGACTCTTTTGAATTACGGGACGTTTGGTTTCCGCCTTGCCTGGTCTACTTATCATTAAATTAACTGACATCTCATCCTCCTTCAAGTTTTGTTTGAGCTAAAACGTTGTTCCGGATTTGATCTTATCTAAATTATAAGGAACGGGGGTACGAATGGTATCCGTGGTTTTACGTAAATTGTCCCCTTAAAATACCCTAGTTTTGTACAAAAATGCTTAGATTAAGGGGAATGAACCGTATTATCCGGACTACGTCTGTTGTCAGTAAACCTGTCCGCTGGATGCTTCGCTTCATCCCGGCATAACAATAATGACCAGTTACCCAACCGTCAAAGCTGCTTCAAACTGGCTGTTATACAGCGAAGCGTAAAAGCCGTTGGCCCGCAGCAAGTCTTTATGATTACCCTGCTCCACAATCTCGCCGTCTTTCATCACCAGAATAATATCCGCATTGCGGATGGTTGAAAGGCGGTGTGCGATTATAAATGAGGTCCGGCCTTGCATCAGGTTCTCCATAGCGTTCTGTATCAATACTTCAGTCCGGGTATCTACAGAGCTGGTGGCTTCATCCAATATCAAAATCCTGGGATTGGCCAGCACCGCCCGGGCGATGGTTAAAAGCTGTTTCTGACCCTGCGAAATATTCGTCGACTCTTCATTCAGCACCATATCATAGCCACCGGGTAGCGTGTGAATGAAATGATCCACATAAGCGGTCTTGGCCGCCGCATAGACCTCTTCATCAGTGGCATCAAGGCTGCCGTAACGGATATTGTCCTTAATAGTCCCGTTAAAGAGCCGTGTATCCTGCAGGACCATCCCAAAAGAACTTCGGTAGTCCTGCCGTTTGAATTCTCGGATGTCTATGCCGTCTACCAGTATGGCGCCCTGACTCACATCGTAGAACCGCATGAGCAGTTTAACCAGTGTGGTTTTTCCGGCCCCGGTTGGGCCCACGATGGCGACTTTTTGGCCGGGTTGGATCGTGGCGTTAAAATTATTTATTATCGTCTGTTGCGGTTTGTAGCCAAAAAACACATTCTTGAAGGCGACGTTGCCCGTGACTGTATCCAATACCACGGGTTGAGCCGTATCCGCCGCCTCTTCTTCTACACCCAGAAATTCAAAAACACGCTCCGCCGCAGCCGCGGTAGATTGCAGAATATTGACCATGTTAGCCACCTGAGTGAGAGGCTGAGTGAAAGACCTGACGTATTGAATAAAAGCTAATATATCACCCACCTGAATGGTCCTCTGTATAACCAGATAGCCGCCCAGGATACACACGATCACATAACCCAGGTTGCCGATGAACATCATCATGGGCATCATGATCCCGGATAAAAATTGGGACTTCCAGGCCGCACCGTAAAGTTCTTCATTCAACCCGTCAAACTTTCGGATTGATTTTTCTTCGCCGTTAAACGCCTTCATTACGTTATGGCCGGCATACATTTCCTCAACATGCCCGTTAATATGTCCCAGGTAGTCCTGTTGCTTCCGAAAGTATTTTTGTGACCGTTTCACGATAGACATTATCAACACCATCGAAACGGGCACAATGATTAATGAAACCAGCGCCATTATCCAGTTAATGGAAAACATCATGACCAGTACACCGATAATAGTCACTATCGAGCTAATTATCTGAAACATGCCCTGGTTAAGGGTATTGGAGATTGTGTCGACATCGTTGGTGACGTGACTTAGCACCTCTCCGTAAGTTTTGTTATCAAAGTATTTCACCGGCAAGCGGTTTATTTTCTGTGAAATTTTCTTCCGGAGGTCGTAGGTGACCTTAATAGAAACGCTGGTCATTATGTAACCCATACCGTAGGTACAGCCCGCACTGACAATATACAGTATCCCTAAAAGTAACAGGATATGGCCGATATAACCGAAATCTATTCCAGCGCCCGGCACATGCATTATTTTGCCTACCACTCCATTAAAAAGATTAGTAGTGGCATCACCCAGCAGCCTGGGGCCAATGATCGTAAAAACCGTGCCTAAAATAGCCAGTACCAGAGCCAACATCAGAGAGATACGGTAAGGCTTCAGGTATTTTGAAAGGGTTATCATGGTAGCCTTGAAATTTCTGGCTTTTTCTCCTGGTACTCCCATCGCACCCATCGGACCATGCCCCATGGGGCCTCCCATCGGCCTTCCTCCGGGTCTCTGCGCGAATTGTTCTTTATTCTGACTTGTATCTTTTGGATCTTTCATTAACTTAATTCCTCCCGGGATAGCTGGGATAGAGCCAGTTCCTGATAGACCTGACAATTTTCCATAAGTTCTTTATGCGTCCCCTTTCCTACCATCCGTCCGTTTTCCAGAACAATAATCTGGTTAGCGCTCATTATTGTATTTATCCTCTGGGCTACAATCAAAACCGCTGCATCCTCAGTCTCGGTTTTCAAGGCTTTCCTCAGAGCAGCATCGGTCTTAAAGTCGATAGCCGAGAAACTATCGTCAAATATGTAAATCTCGGGTTTCTTTGCCAGTGCCCTGGCAATAGCCACCCTTTGTTTTTGTCCGCCGGAGATGTTGGTGCCTCCTTGAGATATGGTTGTTTGAAAACCCTTTTCCGTAGTGACAATGTAATCCATTAGCTGGGCAATTTCGGCCGCCTTTTTTATTTCCCCATCTTTAAAATTCTCGCTCCCGTAGGCGATGTTACTCTCAATAGTACCGGAGAACAGGCTGGCCTTCTGGGGTATATAGCCTATCCTGTCCCGAAGGTCATGTTGAGTTACATCCCGGATATCTGTATTATTGACCAGTATTTTACCTTCTGTTACATCATAAAAACGGGGAATAAGGTTGATCAATGTAGACTTACCGCTGCCAGTGCCGCCGACGATAGCCGTGGTTTGTCCTGGTAATGCTGTGAATGAGATTCCCTGGAGAACGTAATCATCTGCATCTGGATATTTGAATCCAACATCCTGGAACTGTACCCGTCCTTTGATCTCCCCGTTAAATTTCAGAGGTTTTTCCGGATCGTTAACGCTGGATTCACTCTCTAACACTTCGGAGATACGCTGGGCTGAAACCGCAGCCCTGGGCATCATCACAAAAATGATCGAAACCATCAAAAAGGCCATGATTATTTGTATGGAATACTGCATGAAGGCCAGCATATTACCTACCTGCATGGCACCGGCATCAATCTGATGTGCTCCCACCCAAACGATGAGCAGCATCACGCCGTTCATAATCAGCATCATGGCCGGCATCATAAAAACCATTATACGGTTGATGAAGAGGGTATTTTGGGTCAGGTCAACATTGGCTTTTTCAAATTTATTTTCCTCAAATTTCTGCGTATTAAAGGCCCGGACCACCATTAATCCGGTCAGCATTTCCCGGGTCACCAGATTCAATTTATCTACCAGCTTCTGTATAATTCTGAACTTCGGGATAGCCACGGCAAATACCACACCAATCATTACCAGAAGCGCCATCACAGCCGCTGCAATAATCCAGGACATGGAGGCATCTTGTCCGAGAGCTTTGATTATGCCGCCCACGCCCATGATGGGAGCATAAAACACAATACGAAGCAGCATTACGAGTACCAGCTGAATCTGTGTTATGTCATTGGTAGACCGCGTTATCAATGAGGCGGTGGAAAATTTGTCAAACTCCTTGCTGGAATAGTTCTCAACTTTGGTGAAAATCTTCCGGCGTGTATCACGCCCGAATCCAGCCGCAACCCGTGCAGCCATGAAGCCCACCGCCACAGAACAGGCTATACTGGCTATAGTCAGCAGCAACATGAGACCGCCAATCCTTAGCATATAACCTGTTTGCATCTGGTTGACATCAATGCCGATGGTTTTATATTCGGTCGCCAGATAGCTGACATCAGACTGGGT
>DEUU01000096.1 GCA_002362735.1 Dehalococcoidia bacterium UBA3254 | reverse complement strand
TTATATTACGACCAGGGTCTTTTCATATTGACTTTAAAGCCTTAAGAAGGATATTGACTAAAGTAGGGCCATGATGCTGCCAGCCATTGAGTTTAATAGCTGTCGCCGGAATAGGTGAATTTAATAGAGCACATACTTACATGTTTTTTTGGACTCGGTACATGGTGCAGTCCATGTACTTTGATAGCTAGGTAAGAAATGGTAATACCGCTGGGGGCAGGATTATCTTATATTGTTCGTCCGTAAGTTGAAAAAGCTGCCTTGATTATTATCCAATAATTTTGCGTCCTGCGATTTAGGGATTCGCCTAGCTTTTAGTAAGAAACAGGATTAATGTGACTCTATTAATTCACCTCCTTGTATATTTGTTACAAAAGCTTAAGTCACTTTTGCTTTTACTACGATTTCTCTACCAGACGTTAGACGAGGATTTTGAAAAATCCAAATAATTATGTTATTATGGTTAAGAAAATGAACTATTCATAAAATTAAGTATTATGGCTCAGTTGAATAATCAAACAATTGAAGATATCAGTGAGAATGTGATAGGCATCCTGCCTGTCATTCTAAAAAAACTAATCAGTTTTATCGATGAAGGCACCAACCTGGAGCTATCTCACTATCATTTCGCTATTCTGGGTATGATCAGTAAGTTTGGTCCTTTGTCTGTTTCGGAAATAGGACGGCGTCTGCTGATATCCAAACCGCAGATGACCGCTATGCTGGATAAAATAGTAGATTACGGGCTGGTCAGTCGAACCCAGATTCCGGAAGACCGGCGTGTTGTAATTATTTCCCTGACCTCTGAAGGACGAAAGGTTTTAAACAGAGCAATAGCTAATCTGCAGTCGAATGTCGCCGTAAAAATGGCTAAATTATCCGAGTCCGATCTGCAGGCTTTTTCAGAAGCATTAAAAACAATCAAAGATATCGGTAATAAAATAGACTAAACAGGGGGATGACCATGGTTTCTTCCACCACCTCTTCCAATACAAAATCCGGCCGCCGGAAATGGGGCGTACTGGCGGTTATTTCACTTTCTTTGTTTATGGTTCTGTTAGATGTAACGATCGTTAATATTGCTTTGCCGCATATTATGCAATCCTTGAAGGTTACTTTAGCCAATGTTGAATGGGTAATAAATGTTTACGCGCTGGTTTTCGCCGCCTTGCTGCTGACCATGGGCAAGCTGGGCGACCTGTTCGGTCGAAAACGGATGTTTATGATCGGTCTGGGGGTATTTACACTTTCTTCGCTGGGATGCAGTCTATCGCCCAATTTCGCTGTCCTGGTTACCGCCAGAGCCATACAGGCATTTGGCGGCGCGTGTATGATGCCGGCAACGCTTTCGATATTGAATGTTGAATTCGATAAGAGCCAGCGTGGGTTGGCCTTAGGTGTCTGGGGCGCAGTAGCGGGGGCGGCAAACGCGCTCGGGCCGATCATCGGGGGTTCCCTGGTAGATGCTTTTGACTGGCGCTATATTTTTGTTATCAACATCCCTATCGGAGTTTTTGCATTTATAGCTGCCATGATGGTAGTCAGGGAAACCCGAGATGAGAAGATCGCCCGTCATATTGATATCCCGGGTGTGGTTTTAATATCGGCAACGCTTTTTTGCCTGACCTTTGCCCTGATCGAAGGCCAATCTTACGGCTGGACTTCCGGTATCATCCTGGGCCTTTTCGCGGGTGCGGCGGTGGGACTAGCGGCTTTTATTTTTGTCGAATTAAAAATTGCTCTTCCGCTGGCACAGTTGCGCCTGTTTAAGAACAGGACTTATGCAGCCGGCAACTTTATCGGGACGGTAATCAATTTTGGTCTGATAGGCGTGATATTTTTGATAGTCCTTTATTTGCAGGTGGTACTGGGTTTAAAAGCCTTGCAGGCTGGACTATGGATGTTACCTCTGCCTATTATGATCATGTTTGTAGCGCCTTTCGCGGGCAGATTGACTGATAAAATCGGCGGCCGCTGGATTTTGCTGGCAGGCACCGTTATTTCAGCGCTGGGTATTTACTTGATGTCAGGACTGAGCAATATTACCGTCTGGACTGATCTTTTACTGCCAATGGCGGTTTGCGGTGTGGGGCTAGGACTGGTAATGGCCCCGGTTACCACGGTGGTCATGGCCAGTACTCCGGTGGAACAATCCGGCATGGGAGCGGGTATTCTTTCTACCACCCGGCAGATCGGCACAGTAATGGGAATTTCTGTGCTGGGCGCTATTTTACAAAACCAGCTTGTAGCCCATCTCACAGACGCTCTATCCAAAATTCCTCAAATCCCAGCAGCGGTGCAGGCTCAGATCTTGAAGTCCCTGTCTTCGGGAAATCTCAGCATGGGCGGTTATGATATGTCCGGTAGCCTGCCACCAGCGATTACCCAGATAATGACCAATGTGTTTAAAACCGAATTTACCCACAGTCTGGATACGGCCATGAAAGTAGGTATGGTTATGGTTTTACTGGGGACGCTGGCATCCTTTCTGATCTCGAGTCATTTGAAAAAAGCTGGGAAAAATATTCCGCCAGCGGCCTAATAATTTGTATAATACATTCATCTGCTATTATAAAAATAGGAAACAATTGGGAATACGAATTTCAGTTTTTTTCTCGAGGTTATCAAATGATCTGGGCAAGAAATTAAAAATGGGACGAAATATTTCCGCAAAAAAACTGATCGTTCAGACCATCGGACATTCCACTCGCACCCTTGAGCAATTCAGCCAGCTTCTGAAAACGCACGAAGTTGGTAAGATCATAGATATCCGCACAATACCCAGATCGCGGAGATATCCTCAGTTTAACCGGGAGACATTACCCGAGGATCTGGAAAAGATTAAAATCAGTTATGTTCACATGCCCGGGCTGGGTGGGCTACGGCGCCCTGTAGAAAAGTCAGTGAATTCTGGATGGCATAATGCTTCTTTTCGCGGATTTGCTGACTACATGCAGACCCCGGAATTCAGCAGCAATCTTGAGCAGCTAATTGACCTTGCCAAATTCGATAAAATAGCCTTGATGTGCGCCGAAGCTGTACCCTGGCGGTGCCACCGTTCTCTTATTGCCGATGCCTTGACGATTCGAGGTATTCAGGTCGAGCATATCCTCAGTCTTACGAGTTGTTCTCTTCATCATCTCACCCCATTTGCTAGAGTAGAAGGCGTGAAAATCACTTATCCCGCTGAAAATTCAGACTTAAGCCGATCTCCTTCGAAAATCTTCATTCTCTGATTTCCAGCTCCAATGGAATCAGAAGGTGTGTTGAGAGGTATTTTGTGTCTGCCCCTTATGAGGTCACATCAGAGGAAGCTGTGATTAACTCCAGGGTCAGAGTCACTGGACCGATGCTTGTAGAGGAGAAAGGCCAGCATCCCGATTTTTAAAATCAGCGCATAAAAAAGGTGAAACCATTTTCGATAGATCGTACAAAGAATGTCCGCCGTGGTCAGTGATCATGACCTTCAGATTCCTGGAAAGCAGGCGGCGAAGACGGGTGATAATTTTGGCGGAATCAAAGATGGCATCGTGGCGGCTGACGATTAGCTGGACCGGCATGGTTAAACGCTGCAAATCGGCATCGTTAAACTCGGGCATCGAGCTTTTCCGGCTTTTAAAGTGGTCTAGCATCGGTTGGGAGAACCGAAAGACATCGGAAGGGATCGGCTTATCACCAAAAATCGTTTTTAAAATCTGGTGTGGGTTCCGGATGCCGGGAGGTACCCAGGGCAATAACCGCAGGGCGAAGGAAAGCCGAAATGGGGCAATGCCGGCTGGGGAAACCAGAACCAGTCTCTCCGCCCTTTCCGGACGGGAAATGGCAAATTTGACCGCGATCCAGCCTCCTTGAGATAGTCCCAACAAGGCCGCGCTGGGAGCATTAAAAGCATCCAGAATGTCTTCCATCCATTCCTGATAGGCGGGACTATCCCAATCCGGGCGAACTTCAGGGCTTTTTCCAGGCTCGCCCGGAATATCCGGAGCCAGAACGCGGAAATTCTGCCGGTAAAAGTTTATATCTTCCAACCAGTAAAGGGCATTGGAATTGGTGCCATGCAGCAATATGAGTAAAGGTAAGGCTGGACTGCCACTGGCAAGGATGAAGGTATCTCCCAGCCGAGTGGAAACATTCAGCCGCTCGTGAGGGGTAAGCCAGGCGTTGACAATAGCGTCATATTCAGCCATCACCAACCCGCGGCCTTCGGGTGTATCATAGAAAGACTCTGGTTTAACGGTAGTATCCACCCTTTTATTATATCTGCTTCTAAAAGCCGAAGAGGCGGTCTCTTTAGACATTTACCCGCCAATCATTAAAATTATTTGTCGGAATAAGGCTAAAATTAACTATAATTAAATTAACGCTCCGGTTTTTTGTGGTAGTGGTGGTGGTAAGGTGGTCTTCACTTCAATATCTTTTATGGCTTTTTTAGCCGCCGTCCTGGCAGCTTATTTTCTGCTTGGCCGCTGGTGGAAAGTGCAGAATCTGGTGCTGCTCGTCGCCAGCTATGTCTCTTATGGTTTCTGGGACCGCCGTTTTCTCGCCCTCCTCATCGGAATGACATTCATTAACTACATCGCTGGTTGGGCTATCAGTCGTTCAGGCATGATCAGCCGCAAACGTATTTATCTGGGAATAGCGATTGGTTTCGATCTGTTAATCTTAGGCGTTTTTAAGTATTTCAACTTTTTCAATGATAGTTTAATTTCCTTATTTTCTAACCTGGGTTTTCATCTGAATCCAATTAGCTTAAAAGTGATACTGCCGCTGGGAATTTCCTTTTTTACTTTTATAGCCATTACGTACCCTTTCGATATCTACCGTGGCCGGATAAGCCACACCAGGCGCTTCCAGGACTTCGCTTTGCTGGTTTCCTTCTTTCCAACTATAGTATCCGGTCCGGTTGAACGTGCTTCTCACCTTCTGCCGCAATTTCAGGCTCCCCGACAGGTAACCAGCGAGAAAATTAGTGAAGCGCTCTGGTTAATAGTCTGGGGATTTTTTCAGAAATTGGTCATTGCAGATAACGTTGGCATAATTGCTAACCAGATTTTCAACAACTTTACTCAATATCATGGTCTGGATATTGTTATAGGCATCACTGCCTATACTGTGCAAATTCTGGCTGACTTTGGCGGATATACCGATATTGCCCGGGGAGTCGCCCGGCTTTTCGGTTTTTACCTGATGCTTAACTTCAACGTCCCTTATTTTTCTTTGAATCCATCTGATTTCTGGGCTCGGTGGCATATTTCCCTTTCTACCTGGTTCCGGGATTATCTGTATATTCC
>DEUU01000309.1 GCA_002362735.1 Dehalococcoidia bacterium UBA3254 | reverse complement strand
CTGGTAATAATCAAAAATCCGATCGAATATTAAGCTTATCGGGAATTTAAATATTACACAAAATTGTGGAAATTTGGGGGTACAGTAATGTCTATTAATCGTGATCTGGCCTGGAGATACCTTAATCAGCTTTATCATTCCAGTACATCATATCAATTAGCCCGATATGCAGTTGGGATGTCCTATAAATTATTGCCTCCCGAAGTGGTACATCAGGCGAAACGCTGCGTTCTGGACACGTTAGGCTGTGCCATCGGCGCCTATGATGCGCCGGGACGTTCAATCTGTGAAGCTATGGTCAAGAGTCTGGGAGGCGTTCCCGAGTCTACCGTGTTTGGTTCGGGTCTGCGGACCAGCGCCCCAAATGCGACGATAGTAAATAGTTTTCTGGTGAGGTTTCTGGATGCGAACGATCTGGGAGGCGGGGGACACAATAGTGACGCCATTTCTTCCATTCTCGCCGTCGCCGAAAGGGAAAAAGCTAACGGTCAGGATTTTATCACCTCACTGGTCATATCCTATGAATTGGGAGCCAGATTTATGGAATTTTGCGGCGGGGACGAGGTTCTGGAAAGAAAAGGATTAATTATGGATATCAGAGGAGGAATTTCCATGCCTCCGTCACTGGGCAACCTGATGAAGCTCGATGAAGACCAGATTGCCAATGCTATTGGAATCTGTGCTTCTCGCAGTTTTCCATTAGGAATCCTGGATACGGATAAAGAAGAAAATTTTATGAGCAAAAATCTCCGTTTTGGTTTCGTTTGTCATGACGCCATCCTGTCCTGTATCCTGGCAAAATATGGTTTTACCGGTCCGGTACGTGTAATTGAGGGTCAAAACGGGTTTGGGCAGACACTCCTGAAAAATGAGATGGATATAGAGCGTTTTGTGGATTTCAGCGGCTGGCGTATCATGGATACCCGATTCAAGATTTATTCTATGTGCGGCGGCGTGATTGGCTCCGTGGCCGCTACCATAGACATAGTGAAAGAAAATGATTTGAAACCGGATGACATTGCATCGGTTAAGATCACTGTCAGTCCTCATAACGTGCGTCACATGACTTGCCTGGCCAAGAAGTACCCGCGGAATGCTGAGAGCGCGGATCATTCTATTTTTTATGCCAACGCCGCTGCGATAAAGGAAAGAGCTTTCGGGGTTGATTCCTTCGAGCCTGAAAAGTTTACTGATCCTGTAATCCTGGATTTAATCGAGAAAATGAAGGTTGTCGGTGAAGCCAGTATGCCTGGATACGGCTTTCGCGGCGCTTCCGAGATAGTTACCAAAGACAGCCGTAGATTTTTTAAAGAGGTAGATAATCCCCACGGCACCGGTAATGATCCTCTCAGCGATAGGGATTTGGAAGAGAAATTCAGGGATATGGCGGATAAATATATAAGCAAAGAACAAATTCAGAAAATATTCGACGCGGTTTGGAATCTGGAAAAACTGGATAATATGAGCGAACTTGCCGGTCTAATGGTTTTTCGCCCGTAGTATTTAAGATGATGCCAGATCTTTCAGGTTATTAATTATTTTTAGCTCTAGCTGGAAGATGGTGAAATAACGCTATTAATTGACATAATATCTATATATCGTACATTTTCTCTCGAAAAAATATCTGATTTTAAAATTTCGGCATAAACTATAAGATTTTAAATTAGAGCTTATAAACTTACAACCGTAAAACAACCTATTGCAAAATTATAAAGTATCAGTTACTATTAGTAATAGGAACTATTACGAATAATGAAAAGAAGAGTTACAAAACAAAGAGAGTTAATAATAAAAGTTTTGGAAAATAATCGAACTCATCCAACTGCCGACTGGATTTATGAAAAAGTAAAAAAAGAGATCCCTGATATCAGCAAGGGCACAGTTTACAGGAACCTCCAGGTTCTTCTTGAAGACGGTGTAATAACAGAACTGAATCTGGATGGCATCCTGGCCAGATATGAGGAAAAACAAAAAACTCATTATCACTTCAAGTGTGAGAAGTGCGGACGGGTTATTGATCTGGATGAACCTGTTTTACAGGGAATTAATGAGAGAGTAGCTAAGAAGACCGGATTTAAGGTTTCAGGGCATCAAGCTGAGTTTCATGGTTTATGTAAGAACTGCCAATAGACAATATAACAGGAGTAAGCCATGTGCCAAAGGGATAAACTTAAGATGAAAATGACTACTGCTGTTGGCGCCTCTGTGATACACAATATTATCACGATGACCTGGCTGTCCCCGAGGTCGTGCCCGTTTGCAGGATATCCGATATCAGGAGATACTGGGATATATCCAGATATTGATGTCCCGCATGTTGGATATCCTTAAACTCGGATAAGTACTTACAGAGATGGTGTAGCTATTTGGGCATAAAACTTAGCGCGGTCCCCAAATAAACAGGAGGAGACAAAAAAGGAGGAGAAATGGCAAAAGCAATCATCATTTACGAAACCAGAAAAGGGAGTACCATGGCGTTAGCGGAAGCTGTACAGCAGGGATTGGAACAGGCCGGAGTGAAAACCGTCATTAAAAGAATTTATGAGGTGGATACTGCAGAACTGGCGGAGTATGAAGGGCTAATACTTGGTTCTCCAACTTATCACAAGAATATGATTGAGACTATGAAGACCTTTCTTTTCAAGCTTGAACAATCAAATTTGAAAGGAAAAATTGGAGCGGCATTCGGTGCTTATGGGTGGAGTGGAGAAGCAGTTGAGATGATCAGCGAAACGATGAAGCATATTTTTAGCATGGACGTTTTCGAACCGCCGGCAAAATTAGAGGGAAGAGCTGACGAATTTTGTCTTGGGCAACATCGAGACCTGGGTAGAAAGGTAGCCCAAAAAATCAAAGACCAAAAACAATAATTTTTGTTTTATTCTCCTCCCACACATCCTGATAAAACTATTTAAGACTAAAGCAGACGCCGAGATGGCAGAGGTTGAAGAGCATTATTAACCTTAAAAGCGATAAAAGGAGGTTACCGTGACTATTGATAAGTCTACAGAGCGTAAACTTAAAAACCTTAGAATCTGGAACATAGTTGTTGGATTGATTCTGGCTGCCCAGGCGGTAGTCATGGCACTACTAACCAATAAATTCTCCCTGCCAGTTACCGCTACTTTCATGCAGGGGCCGCCTGGCAGCGCCGCTACCCTCCACCACGTCTGGGATATTCAAACTGGCTGGGGTGTTTTTACCTTTATGGCCATATCCGCCCTGGCTCTTTTAACTATCGCATCTCCCTGGGTTTTCGCGTGGTACAAACGCAACTTGCTACAGAATAAAAACTACGGGCGCTGGATCGAGTATTTCTTCAGTTCCTCGATCATGATCGTACTCATCTCTCAGATTTGTGGTATCAGTGATATCGCTGCCCTGGTAGCTATCTTTGGCATTAATGCCTGCATGATCCTTTTTGGCGCACTCCAGGAAAAGTACGAAAAGCCAGGCAAACCGAGCTGGCTGCCATTCTGGATGGGAAGTTTTGCCGGTTTCATCCCCTGGATTGCCATCGCCGTTTATGTGGCGGCACCAGGGGTCAATGTTTCACCTCCAGGATTCGTTTACGGCATTATCATTTCTCTCTTCATATTCTTCAACTGCTTTGCCATTAATATGGTCCTGCAATACAAGCAGGTAGGACGCTGGAGTGATTATCTCTTTGGCGAAAAGGTCTATATTATTCTGAGCCTGACCGCCAAAGCATTGTTGGCCTGGCAGGTATTTGCCAACGTTTTGGTTCTTAAATAGAGTTAGTCTAAGACCTGAAATTAATTATCTCCAGAGATAGAAAAAGTTGAGCTTCCGGAGCACAGGAAGGATTATGATACCAAAGCAGTGGTATATCGTGATGGATACGACCCAGGTGAGAGATAAACCCGTGGGTGTGATCAGAATGGGAGAGAAAATGGTCTTCTGGCGAAATAAAACCGGGAAAGTTGCCTGTCTCCGAGACAAATGCATTCACCGGGGCGTTGAGCTAAGCAAAGGTAAAGTAATCGGCGACCATCTTCAATGTCCTTTTCATGGTCTCGAATACTCAGGTACCGGGAAAGTGACCATGATACCCGCTAACGGGAAAAGTACTGCTGTACCAGATAGATTCCAGGTATTGAGCTATCCGACTTATGAAGCTCATGGCTTCATCTGGATCTGGTGGGGCGAAAACCCGCCGGAAAACCTGCCGCCTCCGCAGTTTTTCAAGGATATTGATGGCTCCTTGTCATTTGGCAGGGTTTATGATCACTGGAGCGCCCATTATTCCCGTGTCATCGAAAATCAGCTTGATACTGCTCACCTGCCCTTTGTCCATTACAACACCATTGGCAGAGGTAATCGAACCACGGTAGATGGACCTTTATTCCAGTGGCAGGATGGGGATATATTCTACGTTTTTGTCCATAACCGGTCAGATGATGGAACCACTCCGCTGAAGCCGGAACAGTTGCCAGCCCCAGACCCGGTCAAAGACTTTAAACTGGAATTTATCTTCCCCAATTTGTGGCAGAATTACATTAGCGAAAAAGTGCGGATAGTGGTAGCATTCGTGCCCGTAGACAATGAGAACACCATCCTCTATCTGCGGTTCTACCAGAAGTTTATGCGTATTCCTCTATTGAGAGAGTTAGCGGCTCGGCTCTCGGCGCCTTCCAACCTGGTAATAACACATCAGGATCGCCGGGTTGTAGTTACCCAACAACCAAAAGCTTCCGGATTGCTTATTGGAGAGCAACTTTTCCAGGCTGACCGGCCTATCATTGAATACCGGAGACGCCGACAGGAACTGATGGATAAAGCTCAAATATAAACAGGGATGTAAAGAAATCAATTAAAATTTAAGGAGAAAGGGCATGATAGAAGTAGGCGCAAAAGCACCTGATTTTTCTTTAAAGGACCAGAATGGTAAAGTTGTGAAACTTTCCAGCTTGAAAGGTAAAAAGGTCTTACTTTCGTTCCGGCCGCTAGCCTGGACCTCGGTTTGTCACGATCAGATGAGATTGCTTGAGGAAAACCATTTACATTTCGATGAACTTAATACGGTGGCTCTGGGCATCGGAGTAGATTCTTCCCCTTCGAATAAAGCCTGGGCGCAATCCATGGATATTAAAAATACTAGGTTACTGGCAGACTTCTGGCCCCATGGAGAGGTGGCCAGGTCTTTCGGAGTATTCAGGGAAAAGGACGGTTTTTCCGAAAGGGCTAATATTATAATTGACGAGGACCAGAAAGTAGTTTTTGCTAAAGTTTATCCTACCGCCCAGTTGCCGGATTTCGAGGAGATTTTCACAGCTTTGAAAAAATAAAGAATCTGATACAACTTAAACCAGGGTAAAATGATTATCTTTCCAGGAGCTTATTATGCTTAAAGCGATTCTTTCACTCAATTTCATGTACGGTATGGAGAGGTTTGCCGCTCAAATTTATTTAACTCAAAGGGGGGCTTTCAAGGGCCTCCCTTTCGCCCAACAATTGACCGATGCGGCGGAAAATGAAAGAGGGCATGTACAAAAACTTCAAAATGAAATTAAACGCTTAAAAGGGGTCGTTTATCCCCACGGATGGTTATTTCAATTCATGGGAATTATTCTTGGTCTGATTACCCGCTTAACAGGGAAGAGAAATCTGTTCCAGGCGGATACCTTTGTTGAAACCAGAGCGGTGAAGGATTATAGCAGTTTTCTCAAAGCAGTCCGTTTTGATTCAGAGACTGATAAAATGATCAGAAAGATAATCACCGATGAGGAAGCGCATATTCTTAACTGGCAAAAAGCCAGAGAATCGCTGATAACAAGGCAAGTGGAGTTAACTTAAAAATATTCCATAAAATTCAAAACTTACCTGGTTATCCTGACCTGGATCTTTTTTCGCCGCCATCGAAAAAAATAGCCCTAACTTTGACATTAATTCTGATATTAATTTTACCTTTCTATACCAATAGCCCTGCAAATTCGAATGAGGAGGTCTTTGCTCAAAAGCATCTCTTATTGGCAACACGATGACTATTAAAATAACAGTATCCAGAAAAAACTATTGCAATAGCTATAATCGGTTAATTAAAGTGAAGTAAAGGTAAGTTGACATTATCTCGATATTGATCTAGTATTGATTTACTGATTTTTGATCTCAATATTCATTTTTAAAATGTCTCAGGTGCAATGAACCATTATCTGTATCTGGTCACTTGGATAATGGGGAGCCAATGGTGAAACCGACCTGAAGTTAGGTCGGTTTTTTTGTGACATAAAAGATCGAAATATCACGGCATTTAATCGCAATGACAATCACCCGGGTTAATTGAGTATTGAATAATAGAAGCTATTTTATGATACATTTGTGTATAATCCTGATATCTGGATTCTGGATTAATGTTACTTGTTGCCAGGGAGCTAAGGATAACGATAGATGATTGGGACTTATACTTATGATCCGCATCTCTGGCCGGCCTTGGTTTCGCTGATTCTGGCTGTATTCCTTGGCTGCTATAGCTTGAGTCGTCGCCATATACCGGGTGCCAGGTCTTTCGCCTTTGCCTGCTTGTTTGGAGCTCTCTGGGCTCTGGGAACTTTACTGGAAATTTCCGCGGACGACGTTTCTTCCAAGATATTCTGGATCAAGTTCGAGACTGTCTGGCAATTGCCCAGCGCCACCGCGATTTTTTGTTTTGTTCTGGTGTATGCCGGCCTGCGCCGCTGGTTAACCCGTCGTGCCCTGATTTTACTTTCCATTCCGCCGCTGGCAGCCCTGGTTCTGGTAGTTACCAACGATTATTCTCACCTCATATGGACCGGGTTAATTGAC
>DEUU01000174.1 GCA_002362735.1 Dehalococcoidia bacterium UBA3254 | reverse complement strand
TTGGTAGTATTTGACATTGGTAGTATTAATCAATCTTCTTCCATTTGCTGCCGGGAGTATTGCAGATGGGACATTTGTCCGGAGCTTCACCTGAGTTTCTCATTTTCATAAAATTTAACAGTTTTCGAGATCAGAGATTGAATTTCCGGGTTACTAACAGGGTGTAACGTGATTAATTTTGTCTTACAATAAAGGCTATGGCTTTCATTAGAAAAGTGAAAACTAAAAGCGGTGCCACTGCAGTCCAAATCATTCACAAAAATTATGGACAGATAACCCACATTGATCATATTGGAAGTGCACATAATCAGGCCGAATTAGCCACCCTTATCGCCTTGGCGAGAAAGCTATTACAGGGCAGCCAAAAGTCATTATTCCCAGATACCGTATCCCCACTAACTATAGAGCTCAAACAGTCCTATTCAAGGTTATTGTGGCAACTATTATGCCATCAATATGACCAATTGGGTTTTAACCAACTGGGTGACGATATCTTTACCTCTTTGTGTATTGCCCGCCTGGTTGAGCCGACGTCCAAGATAGATAGTTTACGCGTTTTGGCCGACTTAGGGATAAATCAGATAGATAAAAATCAGCTTTATCGATGTCTGCAAAAAGTAATCGATAAAAATTACCGCAACACTATTAGCCAACTCTGTTTTAAGCACTCTGCCAGTCAAGGCCTGAGTTTATTTCTCTACGACGTCACCACCCTCTACTTTGAAGTACAACAAGAAGATGACTACCGCAAGCCTGGTTTAAGTAAGGAGCGTCGATTGGAGCCCCAAATCGTAATCGGACTACTGGTCGACCAATCTGGATTTCCACTAGATTTACATAGCTTTAAAGGTAATACGGCAGAAACTAAAACCATCTTGCCGGTAGTGAAAGCCTTTTGCACTCAACATGGCGTTGAAAAGCTAACCATAGTAGCAGATGCGGCCATGCTCAGTGCTAACAACCTGTCAGTTTTAGCCAAAGCTGGTTATACCTATATAGTCGGTTCCCGGCTGCATAAGATTCCCTACGATATTGCCCAGTATCAAAAAACTCAAACATTGAGTGATAAACAAATTATTGTAAGTCAGTATCCTGAGTATAGGATCATCTACCAGTATCGAGAGAAACGAGCAATTCTGGACAGGAGAAATATTCAGAAACAAATCGATAAAGCTCAAAAGATTGTTAATGGACAAGCCGCCGCCACTAAAGCTAAATTTCTTAACCTAAAGGCTAAGACCAAACAACTCAACCAAATCCTTATTGATAAGGCCTATGCTTTAGCCGGGATTAAGGGATATATCACTAATCTCAATATTACAGATCAACAGGTGATCGATTACTATCATCAACTATTTCAAGTGGAAGCCAGTTTCAGGATGGCCAAATCTGATTTTAAGGCCAGACCGATCTTCCATCGGAAGCGTGATTCTATTGAAGCTCATTTAACCATCGTTCTTACCGCTCTCGCGATAGGCAGGAAACTCGAAGCCAAAACAGGCATGAGTATTAAACAATTTATTAAAACTTTGCGTCCGATCAGATCTGGCATAGTGATCATAAACGGCCAAGAATATCCAGCAAAAGAAAGCATTCCGGAATCAATTCGAACCATGCTTAAAAAACTCTATTCGGGTTACTAATTTGAGAAACTCAGGAGAGTACGCAACCTTGAAATTCCGCTCCATGTCACAGCTTCTGCACGGGCATATCGTGAATCCTCGTGTAATCATGAAATAAAAGTCCTTCCTGCGTACTTTACCTGGTAAAGAATTTTTTATTATGATAGAAGGAAAATGCGATTATTACTATTCGGAAACAGTCAGGCTATTATGTTTATACTGATAATGACCTTAATGCTCATTCTCGGTTGTACTCCGGATACTGCACCCGGGCAGGTTAAGCAAACGGTACCTCATGGCGGAGATTGGGGCATTTATGAGTTGGACTTATCGACTTTAAATATTAAAATGATTTACAGTACCTCCGATGAAATCTATTCTTCAGCTCTCCGACTGAATAATGCTGGTAATAAACTTGTTTTCGCTCAAAAAATAGACGGACAAAGCGATAATGATACTGAAATATTTACAATAGAAATAACCGGTCGGAGTTTATCTAGATTAACGGATAATAATTACTGGGACTTGTATCCGGCCTGGTCGCCGGATGGAACGCGAATCGCATTTCTTTCCAAACGTGACCAGGACCTGGATATCTACATGATGGAAGCTGATGGAAATAGCAGCCGGAAGCGATATGATTCCGGTTCCCATGACGCCGATATTGATTGGGCGGGCAAGAATCTGGTTTTTACTACCGGCTTCTCGATATGGCGAATCAACGATGAGGGAACACAATCGGTCAAAGTTACCGATCCTTCAGGGCACGGTGAATGGGGTGAATCGAACCTCCCTAAAGGAGACTATGACCCTCGCTTCAGCTTCGATGGCCAGAAGATTGTCTTTGAACGACTTGAAGATATAAATCAACCGAATGGCGGTTATAACCTTTTCACGATCAACCTGGATGGGACAGGAGAAACCCGCCTAACTGATAATAACTACTCCCAGGGAATCGCCAGTTGGTCTCATTCAGGAGATAAAATCATTTATGTTGTAGCTGCTATCGATGGAGCGGGTAAATATGATATGTATATCATAAACTCTGACGGATCAGAAAATAACAACATCACCCCCTCATATTTTCCGCCTGACTTCCTTTGTTACTCTCCCATATTCTCAAATGATGATTCAAAAATATTCTTTATCGGGCAGTGGTGGAAGTAACGGTATTTGCGACCGTGACTGGTAGTACCTGAATACTGAGGGACGCAGGGATAAGTTCCTTGTCCCGGATTCCAGTAAGTATTTCAGGGAGAAGGGAATAAAAGACGTGGGGTGTTCTTCTGTGACTATATAGAATTTAGAATTTTTTACTTTTCTTCTATCGTCACTTTTATTAGCTTATCGCCCTGCTTGATCTGCA
>DEUU01000186.1:10768-18013 GCA_002362735.1 Dehalococcoidia bacterium UBA3254 | reverse complement strand
GGTTAATAATGCAGTAGTCATCGCGTGAAATGGACAAAATGAAGAATAACGAGGTCTCCTATGTGAAGAATGGCGAATCTGTAACATTCGCCCGTGATGTCGTTTGGGTTGGCATCGCCCAGCTCCTGAACGCCGTCATCTTCGGCATTGCTACTTTACCGGCCTTGACCAAAAATTACGGTTCCGAAATTTTTGGTATCTGGGCTCAAATACTCGTCACGATTTCTCTCATGAGTCCTTTTTTCGCTATGGAGCTGGATATGTCCGTGGTTAGATTTTTATCCGGCGAAGAGGATAAAGTTAAAAGGCGCAAGGCTTTCGGGGCTATGCTTTTTGCTATCGTCTTCCTGGCGATATTGGCATTCGCCGTCATTAACCTGGTAACCACCCGACTTTCCGTTTTTCTGTTTGCCAGTCCTCAGTATGTTACTTTTGTACAGTTGACGTTCCTGTGGGTAATTGTGGACGCTTTTTTTATTTTTTTGTGTTCCTATTTCCGCGCTCGAAAAAAGATTAAACTGTTATCTATTCGTCAGGTGATATATTCCACCGTCGTGATGGTGGTTGTTTTTACCCTTACCGCTATGGGTCTCAATCTTGAATGGGTGGTTGGCACCATTATTGTTGTGGAAGGAGTTCTGTCTTTAATATTCTTTTTTATGATTGTAAGAGAAATTGGCTGGCCATGGCCGAATTTCGAAGGCCTGAAAGGTTATCTGGCCTTTAGTCTTCCGCAGATCCCCGGGGTAGCATTGCTCTGGCTCGTTGCTTCCAGCGACCGATATTTTATCACTCATCTCCTCAACCTGTCTCAAGCCGGCATTTATTCATCTTCAAGCCAACTGGCCGGTTTGACACGCATTTTTTATACTCCGATCTGCTATGTTCTCTATCCTTCGTTATCCCGGCTATGGGACCAAAATCGTTTTTCAGAAGTCAGAAACTATCTACAGAATTCAACCCGGTTGTTGCTTACTCTCGGTATTCCGGCTACCGTCGGTATTGCTTTGCTTTCTCAGCCTGTTTTGGACCTGCTTACGACCTCAGAATTTTTGGCCGGGAATACGGTGGTTTTTTTCATTTCCCTCGGCTCTGTATTTCTTGGCATATTTCAGATCAACAGCCAGATAATACTTCTATTAAAAAAAACAAATCTCTTGCCGCTCATTATTGCTTCGGCTTCATTCACCAGCGTCCTGTTGAATATTATTTTAATTCCGCGCATTGGCATCGTGGGCGCCGGAATTTCGAATGTGGCTGCTTATTTTGTACTCGCTGCCATTGCAGTGTCAATGGCAAGGAAATCCACCAACTTTATTATTGACGTCAAATCCCTCTTTAAAATATTCGGTGCTACAGTGCCGATGGCTGCCTGGCTTTATTTTTTCAAGGTTGATTCCATCTGGACTCTTGTTTTAGCGATTATCGTGGGCATCTTAATATACATTCTCGGACTTCTTGTTTTGAGAGCTTTTTCCGGACAGGATATCATCCTCATCCGGAAAACGGTTGGCAGTCTGATGCATGGTCCTGTTAAGAGAACAATGAATACCGGTGAAGGCGAAAAAGAGTGAAAAACAGAGTAATAATCATCGTAATTGTGCCGGTAATCGCCTTGATCATCTTTTTTTTATCGGCATTGCCCGGTTTTGTTTCCTCACCGGTTTCGGCTCAGGGTCCCTCGCCTGCCTCTGTTTCAACTCCTGTACCGGTCATCAGTCCGCCCATTGTAAAGCGGATAACTACTGTACCCCCTTCCGGAGGGGTGAAGTTTGATACGGATACTGCGAACCGCATTAAATTGACTATCAACCATACCAAAATCCTGGCTCCGCTCTCCAATTTCCCGATTTTAGTCCATCTCAGCGCCTCTTCAGGTTCAGGTCAGGCGGATATATCTTCGATTTTTTCTGTTCTGGGTGAAAACTCTAAAAAGATTTCAGTCACTACTTCAGATAAAAAAACAGAGTGCTTCGTGGAAATTGAGATCTGGGATAACGTGAATAAGCAGGCCTGGTTATGGGTCAAAGTCCCGGAAATCTCCAGCACCGAAGATACTGTCATTTATCTGTTTTTTGATCGCAACCAGGCCGATAACAGTTCAATGGTGGGGGAGACCGGGTCTCTACCCGCTGAAAAAGTGTGGAGCGACCGGTTTGTCATGGTGCAGCACTTTGACGACAGTAGCACTGGTAAGGCTGGGGAGTATATCGATTCAACCAGCTGTCATAACGACGGGACTGGTTATGGACTCCCCGTTCAAAAGGCCGGAAAAGTGGCGAATGCTCAGTATTTTGATGGTGACGATGATTATATCCTTGTCCCGGATAGTGATGATTTCTCTATCGGTACCCAGGGAGAATTGACAGTAAGCTGGTGGTTTGGTCCCACAGTCTTGAATTGGAGAAAGAATGACGGCAGTGGTGACTATATCAACATGTTGGGCAAAGGCGGCTATCCGAACGGTTGGGAATGGGTTTTTGGTCTTGGACTCCAGAACTCGCGTAATAAACCTCAGCAAATCAATCTTTATGCCCACAATGCCCCCGGCGGAAAAGGTATTGGATCGGGCACATCCGATCATTATGAAGTGGGAGATTGGATTTACGTCGTTGGCCGATTTAGCAAGAATAATGTGGATATCCTGGATTTTTATCCTTCTGGTCTCAAGACCTCTACCAATGTCTATACTAAAGCTACCGGCTATGCAGATGCCATTATTCCCAAACACACCTGGTCGCCACTCACCATAGCTACAGTTGTTACTCAGTGGCAGATGTACGAGGGGTTAATAGATGAGTTATATATTTCGAGCACTTATCGCTCCGATGCCTGGATCAAAGCGAGTTACTATTCCCAAATCGACAGCCTCCTGACGTATACACTGGTTCGTGAAAAGCCTCTAACAATAAACCCGATTGGAAATAAGACAGTTGAAGAAGGACACTCGATCTCGTTTACGGTTACCGCTATAGGTACGGAGGGTAACTTATTAACGGTCTCCGCTTCAGGCTTGCCCAGAGGAGCCGTTTTCAATCCTGACACCGGCACATTCTTCTGGACTCCCGCTTCTGGTCAGAGGGGAACTTACTCAAAAGTACATTTCGAAGTGACCGATGGTAAATTGACTGATTCTGAGGATATTACCATCGTCGTCACCGCAGCGAATGTACCCGAACCGAGTATTCCATCCACCACCCCGGGTCAGGCGAGCGGAACAGCAAAGTCAATATTTATTGTGATCGGTGTGATGATGGCTTTGATAGCTGCCTTATTTATCGTTGTCATTATTCGCCGGAGACGGTCATGATGGCAGTAGTGAAATGGTTCGGGCTAAGCTGTTAATAATAATTGAAACTGAGTTAAGCCCGGTCCCCTTGAAAACGGCTATTAATAGAAATCAATTTCTGATAAAGTCCGAATCCAACTTCGGTAGTCTTCATTTCGAAAGGCTTATAAACGTTTTTGTGCCGGCCGAAATTGACTTCTTCTCCGCCGAACTCTCTTTTATAATCGCGGGGCCCGTATTTGGCTCTCGGGTTTCCCGCGCCCCCGAAATCAAATAATTTAAATCCGTGAGACATCCCCCATTTAAGCGTATGCCATGTAACCAGTTCGTTGGGATGGTAATTTATGAATTCATGGCTGGCGCCGAGATACCACGCATAAATGACCTCGTTGAAAATGAGGAATAACTGTCCGGCGATATATTTCCCATCCAACTCAGCTAAAAAGAATTTTGCCATCCCTTTCGAGAATAAAAAGCGGAAAGTCGATTCAAAAAGTGAGATATCCGCCAGAGGTATCTTCGCGTTTTGGTACGTTTCTCGGAATAGTTTATAAACTACCGGGATTAGCTCTGGGGAGTCCAGTTCTTTTACCTGTATATTCGTCTTTTTAGCTTTATTGATGTGGTTCTTTTTGGCCCGGTGCAGCTGCCGCCAGAGGTCTTCTTCTGACTGGTCTAATCGGATTAAAAAATTGAGGTGGTCTTCATAGGTATAATTGGGCAAACCCTCCAGATTTTCTTTGACGCGATGCAGGTTTCGTATCTCGCCATATAACGCTCTCTTGCGGCTTAACCTATCATGTTCGTTTAAAAGCAGGGGGATCAGTGTTTTCTCAAAACCTGGTATTACCAGAGGGCCGCCCTGTATGATTGAATGAGCGGAAAACCGGCTGAATATACCACCTATTTCATTCACAATCACGGCTATTAATAATCCGCCTATCTCACCGGTCTCTTTATTGACTGCAAAGATTTTAGAAGGATAGTAATTCTTTGTATTGCGGTAGACTTCATAAATGTAGCGTGATTGAAAAATATTACCCTGAGGATGTTTGGCGACAAAGTCATCCCACAGATGTTCGTCTATCGAATCAATAATTATAAATGGAGTTGAACTCATAATTTCTTCTCTAGCAGGCGTTTAGTGGATATCATATCTATTATATCTATTAAATCTTCATTTGAGATTAGCTGGATTAGATATTTTTAATACGTATTTAACGCAAATGCATTTCTGAAGCCCGTTCACCTTCACTGCCCGTAAAATTTAAATCTCGAAGCCTTATATTGTCCTTGTTAATCCCGTTTCCTTCTTCCTATAACTTTCTCTCTTTCCTGACACGGATAAGTGTAAAGTGAAAACAAATGTTGTTTACCCTTTACTTTAGTACTATAAACAGCATAGTAATAACAGATATATTGTAGAAATATTACATATTTTGAGCGTCACAACTAAGTAATTCAAACTGGCATTATCATTAAACTCATTGTCGAGGCATAAGTCAAACCAATTCTTCCGTTATTAACCGCCCTTTCCTTTAATTAACTTTGACCTGTTCTTTTAGCTTATGGTATAAATTCACCCGTCTTTTGGTTAAGAATAAGCCGGTATACTGCTTCTATTCTAGCTAAAAAGATGGGTAACAAAAACTTGAGGAGGAACAGGTAAATGTTAAAAAAGATGTTGGTACACGTTATTTTGGTGTTGGTAGTAGTAGTCTCGATGGTCGGATTCATTGGAGCTAGTGCTGCCTCTGCTGCCGGAGAAGGCTGGCTGTCCGGTTGGGCAAATCGGATCCAGCTGACTATCGATCATACAAAAACTCCTTCATCACTTACCAATTTCCCGGTCATGGTGCATCTGAGCGCTGCATCGGGAATTAATAAAACTAATGTGTCCGGAATTTTTAGTGCTATCGGTTCAAATGCGCAAAAGATTGCTGTCACCAGCGCTGACGGACTGACTCAATGTTATACCGAAATAGAACAGTGGGATAGTGCCAAACAGCAAGCCTATCTATGGGTGAAAGTGCCAGCTATTTCAAGTACGGCGGATACTATCCTGTATCTTTATTACGATAATAATCAGGCCAGTAACACGACCTATGTAGGGAATGCGGGGTCCACGGCTTCTCGCAATGTTTGGGACACCAGCTACGTGGGGGTTTATCACATGGACGAGCAGGGAAGCGGGGCCAGTGGAGAAATTAAAGATTCAACCTCCAAACAGCATAACGGAACCGCCGCATCCGATGCCGGCAAAGCTAAACCAGCAGCCGTGCAGACTCGTCTGGGTCTGGGGCAGGCTTTCAACGGCGGAGCTAATAACAACTATAATGCCAGAAATTACATTATGGTTCCTGATAATAACGATTTTTCTATCACAACCACTGGAAAATTTTCCTACAGTTTCTGGTATAACCCGAACGTGACCTTGAAGTGGCCGGATAATAATACCGGTGGAGATTATGTTCATACCATCGGCAAAGGCCGTTCCGGCGGCAGCTGGGAGTGGGATTTCGGTCTCGGACTGGACAACTCGGGTGTCAGTAAATACCTGGGCATTATGAGCTATGAGTTTAACCAGGTTGGTGGAAAAGGTGATGGCGTAGGCCTGGGTCCTTACTATACGGCTCCGTCCAGCCATCCGGAATGGAACCAGCATTATTCAGTTGGGGACTGGTTGTATTGCGTGGGTACATTTGATAATTCGGCCAAGTCCATGAGCTTAACGGTTTATTATTGCGATTCAACTCAGAAATTGAAAGTCAAAGCTTCTCGTACAAATACCGGATGGAGTTACCTGAATAGTCCCGGAAACACTTCGGAAGCCCTGTACATCGGCTCCGTTCCAAATCAGTATTTTGATGGTATTCTGGACGAGTTCAGGGTGTCCAATTCCGTACGCCCGGCAGCCTGGAGCGACGCCAGCTTCTATTCAGAGAGTGATAATCTCATAAAGTATTCAACCGCCACGGGGACGGCTCCATCCACTCTTTCTCAACAGGGGACTCTCCAGGTGGCCTTAACTCCGGCTTCCTCTATTTTTTCCCTTTCAGGTTCCGGGGTATCTAACCAGGTTTTAAGTTCCGGAAGCTATCAATTGAATCCCGGTTCATATAGCTGGACGACTTCAGCATCCGGCTATTACTCTCAGTCCGGGAGTTTTACCATTAATGCCGGACAGATCTCCACGGTATCCGTCAGCCTGGTTCAGGATCCGCCTGTAAATACTCAGGGGACTCTAGTTTTCAATTGTAACGCAGCCAGTGCTGTGATGACCTCCGGGAGCCTGTCCCTGAAACCTGGTTCCTATGCCTTAGCAGTGGGAACCTATAATTATGTTGTCAGTGCCAGTGGCTATGCCTCAAAGACGGGCACCTTTGCTCTTACCTCGGGACAAACTATCAACCTGAACGTTAGTCTGACCCAAAATACGACGCTTCCTCCATCTTCGTCGACGGGAACTTTCGGCTTAAACAGCGGTAATTATATCTGTGCTCAGCAAGCCAGTGCCCTGCAGGCGATGCGGTTCCAGAACACCGTCGGGGCTGGTATTTTGACCAAACTTGAAGTTTTAATAGATGATACTACCCCTAACGGCAATGTGAGAATGGGAGTTTACGCGGACAATAACGGAAAACCCGGAACGCGCTTACTGGATGCGGGAGAAGTCAAGGTCACTAATGGCTGGGTTTCTATTTCCGGACTGAATCTATCCGTTGCTGCCAGCAGCTATTACTGGCTGGCCTTTAACTTACAAAGCACCAATAACGTTCGATACCAGAGCGGGCTTCCGTCGAATTCCCATTACCGTATAAATGGATTGACTTATGGAGCTTTGCCTTCTTCATTTCCTTCCAGTAGTGCTTTAACGAACAACCTTGAGTATACCCAGAGGGCTACCGTCACTAAATAGTCTCTTAACAAATCCCAATAATAAAAGACTCACCTTG
>DEUU01000186.1:0-10506 GCA_002362735.1 Dehalococcoidia bacterium UBA3254 | reverse complement strand
AGGTGAGTCTTTTATTATTGCTATAGCATTCGCTCCAATTTGATGATTATGGATGCCAGAAAACCAATAAACAGGATTACGCTGATGGCCCTTAAACCGGACGCAGTCCTGAAATCAAAATTGAATAATAACGTGATCAGAACAAAGGCTAATACTTCAGCCGTCAAGTACAGTGACAGGTCATGTTGCCCGGTTAACCACAGTATCAAATCAACCACGCAAAACGCTGCACTGAGCAATATAAAATATCTTTTACCTGGGGTATTATGGGAGGCAGATAACAGTATCATAAAGACAGAGCATAGAATGATCACAGATATTCCTGCGGCGACCAGAGGAGTCGAAAACGAAATCAAAGTAAAATAAAGAACGGAGAGAACTCCGGCGGAAGTCAGAACTATAGCGCTTATTTTGCTTATCATACAGAGACGCTCCTGATATTATTATTCCCGATTGTTATCATGATTTACAATCTTAATTCACACCAATCTCTTCTAAGCTTATTCTCCTACGTATATTGCTTGAAATGCTTAGAATTCACCACTTAAAAACAGGGTATACTAAAATATGGGTTGGAGCTTCAGACTCTCCCCTTCTACTATCGTTGCGAGGAGCGAAAAAATCCCGGAAAGCTTACACCGTCCTGGAGGCTATCCAAAAACACTCGGTCTACTGGTTAACTTGGAATAAATAAGAGGTGCTTTGGTAGCATGAAAATAAAAACTTTAAGCGGAACCCTCGTTGTCGTCCTGCTGACTCTCCTTTTGATAGGGGTGGTCATGTTGACACCTCCTGGTGTGCTGCGTGTGATTCTTGGAATTCCTTTCCTTTTATTTTTCCCGGGTTATGCGCTTCTGGCAGCCCTCTTCATCAATAAACAGGGGATCGGCGGATTGGAGCAGTTAGCGTTGAGTTGTGTCATCAGCATAGCCGTCGTTGCTCTCATAGGGTTTGGTTTAAATTTTACGGCCTGGGGAATTACACTGGAACCGATACTTTATTCCATAGCCATTTTCACCATCCTGATGTCAACCATTGCCATAATCAGGGGAGCCAGCCTGGTCAAAGATGCCACACTTGCTTTAAGATCTGCTGTCAAATTATCTAATTGGGGTGGCAGCACCTTCCAGAGTACCTTCTATGTCGTTCTGATCGTGTCTATCCTGTCAGCCATGGGATTACTCGGATACAACCTGGCCACGATAAATACCAGCGATAAATATACCGAGTTTTATATCCTTGGACAGGATGGAAAAGCCCAGGATTATCCCGTTTCATTTATGATGCGGGATGGTAAATCGGTTATGACGCAGTACGGGAATAACGGATCTTATACCTTCGGAGGGACCGCTCGAATCTTAGTGGGAATCGTGAATCATGAACAGCAAAAATCAACCTATTCTCTAAAAATTAAAATAGATGGTAAATTTGTAGAAGCTAACTATCAGGACGCTCAAGTTGGGGAAGTGGCTGGGATCTCTTTGATGCCCGGAGAGAAATGGGAAGAACCTGTCGGATTCACTCCGGAACATCCGGGAGATCATCAGAAGGTTGAAATCCTGCTCTTTCAAAATGGAAGTAGTGTTCAGGATGATTCTTTGCAGCTTTTAATTGACGTTGTAGAATCAAAATAATTGTTCGTCAACCATGCTCCCGGATAGCCGGATTATTTCTCCAGCTTCGGGACCAGTGTTAAAAAGGAGATCAACCGCGGCCATACTGGCTTCAAACCCTGCGTATCTTTGTAAATAAGTTGGATGTTGGAACTTGAAGAATTTGAGTTTAATATTATTCTCCGAGAATTTCTTCGTTTCCAGATAATCATTTCCGCTCGGACCGGAGAGGTACACCTCTGCACCGGCTTCTTTTAAAAGTTGAATCATCAGATCGGTTTTTTGCAAGGGGGGGTCTACCTCCATTTCGCTGGCGCGTATCACCTCAAGGTTGATATCAAAGCATTTAAAAAGATAACGGATGATCTCTTCGTTAAATTGGCAGAGATATTTAAAGTCCTTTCGATACTGTTGTTCAAAGAAATCTTTATAGAGATTAAAGTAAGGGGATTTTTGATAATTGTCGTGGATTAACCTCCAGTGCTCGCTGAGCCACTTTTTTTCTTTTGGAAGGCTGATATCGCAAATCCTGTGTCCTTCTGATTTATGTCCCAGAGGGACAGTGAGGTATCTCCACCCGTCGGCAGTCCTGATTTTATTTCGGTTGAATAAGCTTTGTCCGCCCATCAGGTAAGTATCTCCCAATATTAAACAATCGGACTGTTTTACTTTGCTGAACAGTCCGATCCAGGGCAAGTAATTAGGCTGGTGTATGGTGACTATTTTAGCCATAAAATTCAGTTTACACTTTGTAAAGGCTTTCTTCAACGGTTTGCAGAGTTGTTAACAAGGACTGTAAAACATAATCAACCTCTTCATCAGTTAATTGCGGATGCATGGGTAAAGCGCAGGTTCGTGGAAGTATTTCATCCGCCACCGGAAATGCTCCTCTCCGGAACCCGAAGATCTGCTGGTAAATTGGTTGGAGATGGCAGGGAGGATCATATATTGACCCGATACTCACACCATGTTCATTTTGCATTTTATTCACTAACTGCGATTTTTCGATTCCCGGAGATAGCAGGACGGGGTATTTATAGTAGCTGTGCCAAATATTCGCCGGGACTTCGAATGGCTGGGCAAAGGTGGAGTTTTCCAACGCCCGGGTATATTTAAGAGCGATTTCATTTCTTCGCTTCAAATTTAATTCCAGAGATTTGAGCTGGTAAATACCCAGTAGCGCGCTGATCTCATCCATCAGCCAGGAATCGCCTGCATTAACGATATGATGCAGGCCTTTGCCCACTCCGTAGTGCCGCATACTGATGGCATAATCTGCAAGTTTTTCGTCATTTGTGGTTAACATCCCGCCGGTGCAGGTGGTCATTACCTTCGTGGGATAAAATGAGAAGCAGCCTGCCTGGGACAGGCTCCCGGATTTTTTATTGTTTATGGTAGCGCCGTGGGCATGAGCGCAATCCTCCAGCAAGAAAAGTCCTTTTTCCTGGCAAATTTCTTGAATTTGCTCAATATCCGGACAAATCAGTCCTGCCAGATGGACTACGATCACTCCTTTGGTTTTTGGCGTAATCCTTTCCATCAGGTCAGCAGGATCGAGGCAGAGGGTGTCTGCCTTTATATCCGCCAGGATAGGAGTTCCGCCGCTGTAGATAACGGCATTACTGGTCGCTATGAAAGTGTTAGTGGGAACAATTACTTCATTTCCAGTTACATTGAAATAATGCAAGGAGATTTCCAGAGCAGCCGTGCAGGAACTGACTCCAACGGCGTATTTTACTCCGCAGTAATCGCGGAACGATTCTTCAAATCTTTGCAAATAAGGACCCAATACCAATCGTCCGCTCTTTAGAATAGAGCGGACTTCACTTGAGATGGCCTCAGTATCTTCTTCGCTGAAAAAAGGTCTGGTTGATGGAATATCCATGTTAGCTCCTGTTGGCAGATTTTCTTCAATACAAAAGTCTGATTAATTCAAAAGCCTCAGCAAACGGCAGGTCTATTTGAGATCCCCGGGTACAGACCAGCGAACGGAGGTTTACTTCGTTCATATAACCCCGTTTACTTTGTGATTTATATTCTTTTAAGGCACGGAGCTTTCTCTCTAATTGCTGTTCAGAGAGTTTCACGAATATATCGGTCGTAAATGTGAGATTATTCCAGGGATGTTCGTATCCCCATAGCGAGGCCTCCTTCTTAAAAGCTCTAAGGGCTTCCCAGAATATTGTCGCGTGGTCCTGATGCGTGTCGTGAGATGACGGCAATAATACCAGGTCCGGTTTAAAATAACTTTTGACCTTGATCAGGTCTTCCAGGATTTCTTGCCGGTGTTCAGGAAAAGTCCTCACACCGTAATTCAAAAAGGTCAGTCTTTCCATTGCGATGCCGATGTTTTTTACCGAGCTCATACATTCTTGTTTTAAAGTATCTCTGGGTAAACACTCCGGGACGGACTTCTCACAAATGGAGAATACAACGTAATAGATATCTTTGCCCTCATCCAGGAATCTGGCAATCGTTCCCCCTGCCCCGAGCTCAGCGTCATCGGTATGCGGACTTAATACCAGTACCTTCTTTATATCCATGAGTTCGTCACCCGAGTCTCAATTTTTCTGGAACCCTTTTACTTCGCTGACCACTTCGCAGACCTGCTCTGGCTTAATTTCTGGAAACATGGGGAAAGAGATTACCTGCTGTTGAGCTAACTCGCTTTCGGGAAAATCACCCGCTTTGTACCCTAAATACTCATAAGCTGGCTGGAGATGCAAAGACAATGGGTAATACACAGTGGTTTCGATGCCTTTAGAGGCTAAATAACGGCGCAATTCACCACGGTCAGTGTGGTGATCGAGTAACCGGACCGTATAGTAATTTGCCGAAGTAAGGCAGTTTTCGCATATGTAAGGAGTTTCAATTCCTCCAATTTCACTCAATAACTTGGAATAGAGCGAGGCTTTTTCACGTCTTAAACTGCTCCACTCATCCAGGCGTTTTAGCTTTACTCTAAGTATTGCGGCCTGTAGAGCGTCCAGACGACTGGTGAAACCTGTTAAAACATGGTAGTAGGAAGATTTGGCCCCGTGCTGGCGTAATAATTTGACCATGTCCGCTATTTGTGGATTGTTGGTAACGACTGCCCCGCCGTCCCCGAAAGCCCCCAGGTTCTTGGCAGGAAAGAAGCTCAAGCAGCCGGCATCGCCCCATGAACCGACCTTCTTATTCCGATATTCTGCGCTCAGAGCCTGAGCGCAGTCCTCAATGATTTTAAGATTATGTTTTTTAGCCAGATTGAGAATAGGGCTTAAATCTGCGGGTTGTCCGAAAAGATGGACCGGTATGATAGCTTTTGTCAGGGGTGTAATTCTGGACTCGATCCCCTCCGGGTTAATGTTGTAAGTTCGCGGATCGATATCCACGAAGACCGGGCGGGCTCCGCAATGAGTAATCGCCTCAGCTGTGGCAATGAACGTAAAAGGCGTCGTAATTACTTCGTCTCCGGGTTTAACCCCGCAGGCAATCAGGCTGGTGATTAAGGCATCAGTCCCGGAGGCTACTCCAACTGCGAACTGGGTGCCGCAATATGAAGCTACTTCTGCCTCGAAAGATTCAACTTCGGGACCGAGGATGAACCGACCGGATTCAATTACTCGCTGGATCGCAGAGTCAATTTCTTCTTTCATGGAATCATATTGGCTGGTTAAGTCGGTCATTGGGATACGCATAATAATTCTCTACACCTCCAACCCACACTGTTTTCAGAGTACCCGTCTGTTAAGCATTGTTCAAGTGTCTTAACCTAACCATTCCAACCAAATTAGCTCTAAATCACTCAGGCCGGTTTTTTAAAACCAGCTTAAAAAATAGTCTTCCAAGATATGCGCCGCAACCGCACAGGATAAGGCCACTAATAAACAAAAGCGGTATGTGCCATGCCCTAAAATGCCAGATAAGATGGTCCGTGTCAACGAGAACACTGACAAAGCCACCGCAAAGCCCAACAAAAAGTGCATCCCGAGAAAGAAAACCGGGTCTTTTAGAACGTACATTCACTTCACCGCTCCTTTTCCAGTTGGTTATATTGGTCCTTATTTATTTTTATACTCTAATTTATTGACAGTATCCTGTTATACACAAGAGGGGGGCAGCAATTTAAATACTCAAGGTTGACTTGGAGTCTTTTTACGAGTAAAGGATACTCCCTTGCATCACCTTAACGTCTTTTTCACAAGATAAGCCGTTATGAAGCCATTTGTCTCTATTCCTCCCCTAAGCCTGATCGTCAGATCGGACCTTGTCACTCCAAACATTTCCCCCTTCGAAATCTTCTCCAAAAAATGATAGGAAAAGGTGGGTTAAGTCAATTGAAAGTACTCCCCGTTAAGGTTAAAAAGTAAATGTGTGTGGTATAGTCGGATATGTGGGGGAAAGACAAGCTCAGCCTATTCTGCTGGATTGTTTAAGTAAATTAGAATATCGAGGTTATGATTCTTGCGGTATCGCAGTCTCAGGTAGCCACGTCATGACCTATAAAGACGCCGTGAGAGTGGAGAAATTACATCAGGTATCCCCCATCCTCAATGGTACACTCGGAATCGGTCATACACGCTGGGCAACTCATGGGTTTCCCACCGCCCTCAATGCTCATCCTCATATGGACTGCTCAGGTAAAATCGCCGTTGTGCACAACGGCATAATTGGTAACTATCAGGAGCTCCGCCAGAAACTAATTAGCGAAGGACATCATTTAATTTCCGAGACCGATACTGAAGTAATTCCCCACTTGATTGAAAAGCACCTTGACGGCGATCTGGTTAGAGCCGTTGAATTAGCTTTAAATGAGGTAGAAGGGACTTTTGCCATTGCTGTTATTATGGAAAATTTTGATGGCCTGGTGGTAGGTCGCAAAGATAGCCCCCTGGTCATTGGCCTCGGAGACGGGGAAAAACTAATCGCCTCGGATGTGCCGGCTATCCTGGACTATGCAAACAAAGTCATTTATCTGGATGATGGAGATATTGCTTGTATCTTTAAGGATAAAATTAGTATTACCCGGAATCATGCATCCGTCCAAAGGGCTGAGAATCAGGTCATCTGGGATAAAAAAGAAGTCGGGAAGAGCGGATATGACCATTTTATGCTAAAAGAAATACACGATGAGCTTCAGGTAGTCAGAGATTCCATCGATGATTATCTGGTAAAGGAGTTTGACGAAAGTCCGCCTTTGACATTCGACCCCGATTTAAGAGATCTCCTTCTACTGGCCTGTGGTACTTCTTTTCATGCCGGATTGATCGGTAAATATATCATCGAAGAATATCTCGGAATTCCTACCAGGGTCGAATTGGGTTCTGAATTCAATCACCGCAGTCACATTATAGTTCCCTCCGCGACGATCGCCATTACTCAGTCCGGGGAAACAGCGGACGTTTTGATGCCCCTGAAGAAACTAAAAGAGTTACACTCCCGGACCATAGTAATTACCAATGTCCCGGGAAGCACCGCCAGCAGGCTGGCGGATGACGTTATCTATACCCGGGCCGGGCCAGAAGTTAGTGTGGCGGCTACCAAGACCTTTATTGCTGAATTGATGGAGCTTTATAAAATCATTCTTTATTCCGGCCGGATCAGCCGGGAAATATATGAAAAACTAGCCTTTGGAGTGCGGCAGTTGCCTTCCCTGGTGACACAAGTGCTTGATAATGAGAAACAGATTATAGATTGTTCTGAATTTCTAACCCATTATAATACTGTTTTTTATGTTGGAAGAGGCATCAATTATCCGATTGCTTTGGAGGGGGCTCTGAAACTGAAGGAAATTGCCTATATTCACGCTGAGGGATATGCCGCGGGTGAATTAAAACACGGGCCCTTTGCTTTACTGGATAAAAATACACCCGTGATAGCTATCGCTACTCAAGGAAATGTTTATAGCTCCATGGTCAATACGATTAAAGAGATTAAAGCCAGGCAATCGCCCGTAATTGTCCTCGCTGATACGAAATGTGATGCTATTGAGTCCTTTGCGGATATTGTTATTCAAGTTCCCTGCGTTGCGGATTTGTTGTCACCTGTTATTAACGTCATACCTTTGCAGCTTTTGGCTTACCACACAGCCAGGTCTAAAGGTTGTCCGATAGATTATCCCCGTAATCTAGCTAAAAGCGTCACCGTAGAGTAATAGGAGGAATGATTCAGACCAGATCACTCCTCTTATTACTCGATCCTCATTTTACCCCGTTTTCTTTGCTTCCGGATTCTCCGTTGCCATAATGTTGAGTATTTAGATATTGAAGGATGTCATCACGTATGAACCGGCGGTCACCGCGTGGCCCAATACGATACGGTTTTAAGATACCCTGGTCGCTCCATCGTCTCACTGTATTGATATGTACGTATAACATCTTGGCTACACCGCTGGTGGTCAACATCCGATTTCTTACAGAGTTTACCATTTCCCCGCCTCCCTTATACTTAAAACTGTCTCCGGTTGCCCGTTGTTTGTTTTCTCTTTGATCGTTAGCTTTTGAGAGTTTATGTTACATAACTGATATTTAATATACCTTATAGTATATTAAATAATGCAAAATGGATAATGATAGCAAGAGTTTGGCTAAGCAAAGATGCATAAATGAGATAAGTAATTTGAACTCTATAATCTTGAAAATAAGTATATACCGCTGGGCTAGCCTCCACCATTGGGATATTCCGGTTTGGAAAAGTCTGAAATGCCTTTCCAAGTGATTACCTGAAATTTGGTGGAATAGTTAGGATAAATCACTTGACCCTTGTTACGAAGACCTTTATTCTCTAATTAATTGCTAAAACAAAAACTGGCTATGAAAAAGGAGAATAATTGATTAGAGGAAATGTTGAAAATAGGTACGGCGCATCAACCTAATTATCTTCCCTGGATCGGTCTTTTCAGTAAAATCAAGCAGTCTCATTGTTTTGTCCTGGCGGACACATTTGCCCTGGGAGATAAAAGCACTTTTAACCGGAATAAAATCCGGACTAATACCGGATGGGGGTATTTAACCGTACCCATAGGCCGAAAGCTTAACGGGGCCAGATTATGTGACGTCATGCTGCCAACAGACCGGTCCTGGCAAAATATTCACTGGCAAACTATCGCCAGGAACTATGCCCGATCTGAATATTTTAAAGATTACAAAGATTATTTTGAGGAATTATATCATCGGGATTTCAAATTTCTCTGGGAAATAAATCAGGAAATTATTCTATTTTTGATAAAGAGCTTCAAGATCGAAGTAGAGGTCTATAAAGCGAGTGACTTCGGGATCAACCCGGAAATTGATACTACTGATTTTATTATTAATATATTGGTCCGTACCGGAGCTAACACCTACCTCTCCGGTCCGAGTGGTCGGCATTACCTGGATATTGAAAAATTTCCTCAGCATAATATGGGGCTTAAATATTTTAAACTCGAGCATCCGGTATATAAACAGAGGTACCCCGGCTTTGAGCCGAACTTGTCCGCCATTGATCTCCTGTTCAACATGGGGCCGGCCGCAGCTCAAATTATCAAAGAATCTGGTTGCATTGAAGACTGAGGCCCCATACCCTTTTACGGCTGAGAAAGCAAACCGGCTTGTCGCTTTCCGCCGAAATTCAGGTCCTGGAGATATGGAGAATGAAAACGCTAAATCCCCCTGCTTTTAAAACTGGCGATCTTGTTAGAATTAAGTCAAAAGAAATGATTTTAAAGTCTGTTTACCCTTCAGGCAGGTCAGACGGTTGTCCATTTACCAAACAGATGTGGAACTACTGCGGAAATGTTCATACGGTTTTGAAGGTAGTTGAGAGTTTTTTTGACGAACGTAGAAAGCGGTCATTTCAGCCCCGATCAACAATCTATATATTACAGAATGTAATCTGTGACGGCCGCTTCGACCATGGACCTGTATGTGATCACAGTTGTTTTCTAATGTGGCATCAAGACTGGCTGGATAAGGTTTAGGAATTCAATTATGTGTCAATTGCTAGCTATTAGTGAAATGGAGCGAGGAAATACCTGGGCTAATGACAGGATGCAGTTCTGCATCCGGAAAGTCCGTTATTACCGCAAAAAAACACTTCAATTTTTTAAGTCAGAGTGTAAATCTCCAAAGGTCTCAGTATTAAATCGCGACTCGATTCAGTCCGGTGACATTGTCCGGGTCCGTTCGAGACGAGAAATTCAATCGACCCTGAATAAGCAGCGCAAAACGAAAGGCTGCACCTTCCAGACAGGAATGTACCAAAATTGTGGGAAAGAATACCGTGTTTTCAAGAAAGTGGAAAGCTTTTTTGACGAGACCAAACAAAAAATGTGCAAATGTAACAGCGTTTTCCTGCTAGAAGGGTCTTATTGCGATGGGAAAACCGCTTACTTGCACCCCTGCGGGAGGAATTGCTTCTATTTTTGGCAATCTGCCTGGTTGGAAAAGGTCCCTCTATAACGGAATATTCCCATGTTTTTTGGGATATTTCGCCGGCTTTTTCTTACGGCTGAGCAGTCTCAAAGCCTCAATTAAGCTTACCCGGGTTTCCCTGGGCTCGATTACATTCTCAATATTAAACCTGCCCTCGGAGACGCCGGAAAAAGGATTGCCGTAGCGGCTTTGATAGATGTTGATCAGCTCTTGCCGGAGTGCCTCCGGATTCGGAGACTTCTTGATATCTTCCTGATGGAATAGCTCTACCGTCTCCTTGGCCCCTAACATTCCCATTTCGGTGGTTGGCCAGGCAAAAACCATATCTGTTCCCATTCCATTATCTACGCCCATTCCCAGGATTCCGCCGCCGTACATCTTGCGCAGAGTCACCGCGATTCGGGGTACTGTGGCTTCACTCAGAGCATAGAGTACCTTGGCTCCGTGGTGGATGATTCCGTTATGCTCCTGGTAGGTGCCCGGAGAATAAGCCGTGGTAT
>DEUU01000154.1 GCA_002362735.1 Dehalococcoidia bacterium UBA3254 | reverse complement strand
CTCCCAGCAATAATGGCCGGATGAATTTTAAGCTTATCGGCAAGTTGTAGAACTTGAAGTTGTCCAGAGACATTATCTTTAGATAGATCTAGCTCCGCCCATGATTCACCAGGAATCAAAGCTTCCTGCGCTAAAGAGTCTGCCTGTTGCTCGACACTATCCTCTTTCTGATCACCATATTTTCGCAAATCTAAATCATCTATTATTATGTCATTGCCACTAATTCCCAGATGTTTGTTCAAGTGAGCTAGTTCATGCAACAGACAAAACCAAAAGTTATCTGCGCGGTCATAACGCAAGGTCAATCCAATCACAGGATTCTTATTCGAAGGAAACATCACTGCTCCATCAAGATACGTTTTACTTAAATGTGAAAGCGTTACCAAATGAATTCCATGTTTTTCCAGATACTCCTTCGCCAGTGCCGGTCCGTCGTCGAAATAGCTCAACTTGGCCATTTCACGAAGGAAACCATCGTTAACCGATCCTTTTACATATTTACTAGATAACGTCTTACTATTCGCAATTTCTAGAACTTTCAAACACCATGCAATTAAGGCGTATGAATCATTTTTAACATTCTCTCTCGCACTCTTTCTCTTTCGGAATAGGCAGCATTCTACCGATTTCATACCACCAGCATTTCTTATTAAATCCCTGATAATCTCTTCACGGTGGTTAACCGCGTCTGGCATATTAGGAATCCATCCCTTTTTTGCCATCTCTTTGATGGGAAACTTTTCATATTCCAACTGCGGGGCATCTTCTGGGAAAAATGCATCCGGCTCCTGCAATAAGATATCCGGGGGAATTCCCAAACCTTTATTTAACGCTCGCATCATGGAGAGCGTTAATTTCCTTTTCTTGTTTAATATTTCAGATACCTTACTCCGGCTTCCAATAAATGCAACAAGGTCTTGTTGGCTCAATCCAAGCTGTTCCATACGATACTTGATCGAACTCACGGGGTCTGGCATGCTGATCGGATAACGTTTATCCTCATATATCTCAACAAGCGTGCTTAAGAGCTCTAATTCATCGAACTCTGAAGTACCGGGTTTTGCATCCATAAGTTTACTAATACGGTTTAGGGCAAGATTATAGGCTTCCTCTGTCTTAATTAATTTTTCCATATTTATATTTCCCCTGCATCAACTCTGTCATAATCTTTATGGGTACCTACGAACCTGATATATATTACTTGCGCCTCATAATTAATTTTCACCACCAACCTGTATTTATTACCGCCGATATTGAAAACAACACGATTGTCTTTTAAAATACTTGCACTTCTATACTTTTCTTTAATATCCTCCCACGAAGTCCAGCTGGCTCTTTTAGCTTCGTGGTACCACGCCTCTAATTGTTCTTTTGAATCTCCATAATTTGGCTTTTCGTAGAACTTTTTCAGCGTCGATCGTGCAATTATTCTCACCTGGAAAGAATAACATGTGTTCCCTTAATTGTCAATTTATTATGTTCCTATTTTGGGAAATTTCCAATACCTCCCCCGCCACGATCCGTAGTTATGTCACTCTTCCTGACTCTGATCTGGAAGCTAAGATGGACGGTAAGAATAAATTCTATGAAGCAATAGCGTCCGTTCGCGACTAAAAGCCTGACCAGCGTTGTTAATTAGCTTGCGCGTGGTTATAATGGGCTTATTAAGGCTAATAAGCTGATACAGGAACTAGCCGTCTACATGAAAGCCGTCGGGCTTTCCACGCGGGATTTGGCAGAAATATCGGAGCTACCACCCAAGACCGTTGAACCCTGGTTTTTAAAAGGCAGGAAAAAATACCTTCCTTCTCCTTAGCGGCCGAGTATCCCGCCGAGACTTCTGTTTTCTAATTTATGAACCGGATGAAAATACAGAAACAAGACCGTTTTTCTGCCTGCTCACACCTGGGTGGCGCTATATTCGTCCTCGCCGGCGTACTGGTACTGGTATATCAGGCCAGAGACTGTCCATCCCTTATTATCGTCTCTGTCATATACGGGCTCTCAGCCGTTTTCATGTTACTGAGCAGCGCTTTCTACCACGCTTTCAAGACCGGAGAAAACCAGGCCGGTTTTCTCCGGAAGATGGACCATTTCGCTATCTTCTGTATGATCGCCGGTACCTACACGCCGCTGTGTTATATTTATCTGGACGGCACTCTGAAATGGGTCATGCTGATAGTGCAGTGGGCATTGGTAATCGCCGGTTTCTTCCTTAAGGTTTTTTATATCAGGGCACCGAGGGTGTTTACCACTATAATATATCTGCTGATGGGCTGGATGGCCATCGTGCCTATCAAACAGTTGCTTTCAACAATGCCGTCAGCCTCCCTGATATTGCTGCTGCTGGGGGGCCTTGCCTACTCGGCCGGAGCGGTTTTTTATATGCTGAAGAAACCTAATCCCGTACCGGGTCTTTTCGGTTTTCATGAAATCTTCCACTTTCTGGTCCTGACCGGTGTGTTTCTTCATTTACCGGTTGTCTTCCTGGCGGTCAGCCATGCTTGCTGAAAACTATTGAACATTCTTTAATGCCGGCACACCTATCCCCTGCCCCTTACCTTTAAAGAGAAGAGATTTATGAAGGTTATTTCAGCAATATCCGCAATATCTAATCGGCGGCTAATTTGGCGCTCACATAAAGATTAAAACTAACCCTGCATTCCGCGGCTTTGATATCTAGCTTCGTGTGTAGACGTGG
>DEUU01000410.1 GCA_002362735.1 Dehalococcoidia bacterium UBA3254 | reverse complement strand
TCGCAGGGCGTGCCGATGCTGCTGGCCGGCGACGAGTGCCGCCGCACGCAATTGGGCAACAACAATGCTTATTGCCAGGATAACGAGATAACCTGGTTTAACTGGGACCTGGATGAAAAGAACAAGAAGCTCCTTGATTTTACAAAGCTCCTGACAAGTTTTCGTCACAATCATCCGGTCCTTCGCCGGCGTAACTTTTTTCAGGGCCGGCCAATCAGGGGGTCTAATATTAAAGATATCATCTGGCTGCGGCCGGATGGCCAGGAGATGAACGATCAGGATTGGGGTTCCCAGTGGATACGCTGCATCGGTCTGTTTTTAATAGGAGAAATCCCTGGTGAGATCGATGAAGATGGGAATGCCCAGACCGATAATTCTCTGATATTAATTCTGAATTCACATCATGAAACGGTAGATTTCAGGATACCTGGTTTTTTGTCAAATGCGGGCTGGAAGGTCGCCTTCGATACTTCCAATCCTGAACCTGAGGAGGACCTTCAGGTTAAAAGTGGCGATTCTATTGCAGTTAGCGGACGGTCATTAATCTTGCTCAGTGAAGAGCTGAATCGCTGACCAGCAGCGCTACCGGAAAAACGGCAAAAATATCTCTTAACCGGATACCCCCTTCATCTCGTCTGGTGACGACTGTTTCTCCGGTAAAAACATTCGTCCATTCTTGAGGTGCGTCTTCGGGGAGCGCCAGATGACTGTTTGGGAAGGACGCAATATCAAGTGATAGGGATCCAGGCTCTGACAGTCCGGTGCAAAAACGGGGCACCACCGAAATAGCCCACTTACGGCCATATTGCCTGGCAAAAGCCACGGCGTGATCTTTTTTATCTCCGATTATCTTTAGTGGAAGATACCTTCCAATTTCGAACAGGACACGGTTAGATCTCCGGAAAATTAACGCTTTCCAGGTCACAAATAGCTTAATTCTGCCATCTTTCCATTTCTCCCTGATATTTCTGATCAGGGAAGGTACGTCCTGCTCATGCTGGAGATTTATATCGGCTAGAAATCGGGAGCGTTTTGTGAAATCGACCGGGCGGCGGTTATCAGGATCAACCAGACTAAAATCCCAGAGCTCCATTCCCTGATAGAAGTCCGGAAGGCCGGGAGAGGTGATTTTGAGGAGCAATTGTGATAGTGAGTTTAACGCGCCGTAAAAAGCAATCCTTTGTTGAAAAGGAATGAAGTTTTCCAGAAATTCATTTTTCACTGAATCATCCATAATGGAACCTAAGAATGAGGTTATGGCATTTTCATATTCCGGATCAGGATGAAGCCAGGATGTATATGATTTGGCTTCCCGGACTGCCTTCACCATGAATTGTTTAATGCGCTCCCTGAACTCGGGTATTTCGTCTTCCAATAACGGCCATGATCCGATTAAAGTTTGATAAAGAATCTCCTCTATTTCAGGACCGGGCTGCGGTTTTCCCCCTACGATCCTTTTCGCCGGACCATTTATCTGTTTCCAGCGCAGAAGATTCCGGTCCCATTCATCGGGTATTTCTGAGAGTATGTTGATTCTGGCTCCGGCATCCTCGCTTCTCTTGGTATCATGAGTCGAAGAGGCATTAAATGTATGAGGCCAGAATTTCAACCGGCGATGGTTGAAACGATGAAATTCGCTGACGGAGATTGGCAAAAGCTTTCTGTCCGCTCCGATTACGTTCATTGATATCAACCGGTTATAGGAATAGAGCGCGGTATCCTCCAGTCCTTTAGCCATCACCGGCCCGGTAAACTGCTGCCAGCGCATGACGAAACGCAGCGATTCATTTTTTTTATCCATTGGATAATTTGGCGGAAATTCGAGAAATATAATCTTCTCCAGATTGTCCAGAGAGTTGTTACGAGCAGCGTATTTCGTTTTCGCCTCGCGGAAAGCAAAATCAAGATTATTCCGGTCGGATGCCGGTATCGAAAATGACCGGATGTAGGTGCGATAGACCGGCAGGCAGGCGGTGATTTCGATCAATGCCTGCTTAACAGGAGATAGTGAAATACTTCCGACTTCAGTTTTTTGTTGAGGCAGATTGGCGGCCTGGCAGGCCAGGGAGTTGATTTCTCCAGGAAAAAGTTCGGTGATGGCCTTTCGTTTTTTTCTATAAACCACATCGGCAAAAGATTCCCGCGACCCGGTGATCCGGTTGTAAGAGTAAGTCATCTCCGCCAGGCCTCTTTTAGAAATAAAAATGCCGTTCAATATCCGTAAAAAATCATATCCGGTCGTACCCTGAACCGGCCATCGACCGGACAAATGCTCATCTCCGGTGAGTATCTTTTCCACTGTAATATAGAATTGGGAATGTATGCTCTTTTCCTTTTTATCCAGGCGCTTTCGCAAGGCGCGAAGATACCCCTCGGGGTCATTCAGACCGTCGATATGATCGATCCGGAAGCCGTTGACCCTGCCTTCTTTCGCCAGACGAAATGCCAGAGAGTGGGTAGCTTCCAGAACACGGGGTATTTCTACCCGGACGCCAATCAGGGTGTCGATATCAAAAAAACGGCGGAAATTGATATCTTTACGCCCGGACTTCCAGAATGTTAACCTGTATATCTGCTGTCGTAGCAATTTATCCAGAAAGCCGGGTTGCGAGTTGATTTCAGAAAGACTTTTCTGTAACAAATCCTTAAATGCAGTTGAACCTTCGATCAACTCTCTGATCCGTTTATTGAAAGTGGATCTCTGTTCGCCGATTTGATTCAAGCGAAAGAAGGGATTCAGAATATTCAAATATTCATGTTCTTTGCCCCGCACATTATTTGCAGTGTTCTTTACGGTCGAAAGAGTATATTTCAGCACCTTAAAAACAGATTTAAGATTCAAAGGAAACCGGAAGTCAAAATATTTGAAAATTAAATTGCTATTTTCCAGACATAAAATGATCTCACGGTCTTCCAGGGCGCGGATATAGGGCTTGCCCAGTACCGGAAGGACTATCTTTTTTTCTCTTACGGCACAGTACGGGTCCCAGTTTATATCAAAAAAATCCGCGTAGGGCGAATCGAATCCATCCTCCAGAAAGTTCATCCAGAACCGGTTTTCCGGGCTGATGGCCATGTGGTTTGGTACCAGGTCCAGGACCAGGCCCATCTGGTGATGGTGAATTTCAGCAATTAAATTTTCGAATTCATACGGCAGTCCCAGTTCCGGGTTCAGTTGTTCCGGATCGACAATATCATAACCGTGGATACTATTCTTTCGTGATTTGAAAACAGGAGATGCATAAATATGGGTGATACCCAGGCGGCTCCAGTAGGGTATCCAAGAAAGAGCGTCAGAAAACCTGAACTGGCGGTTAAACTGCAGCCTGTAGGTTGCAGCGGGAATCTGTAATTCGATCATCATTTTTAAAGGGGATCTAATCTATTAGCATCGCTAGTTTTGCGTTTTAACGGCGACATGAAATTATTGTCCGGTTTTAACTTATTCTGGAGCCGGATAAAAATATTGTCATCCTGTTTTTATGTGCCTATAGTCATTATATTATTCCCCTCCATAGTTTTTATCGGCTGAAACAAGTAATTGGGAGCGCTGTTCAACGCATTCATGAGGAGACAGCGCACATGGCGGGCTTCGAATCCTCAAAGATGGCTTCGAAGTTGCCTAAAAGTATTAACTAAACTACTTCATACCATTTCATTTAGATGGCCTGGCGATGATAAACGGCTCCAGAGGTTTTTGTTTCAGGTCCAGGTTCTGGCCCAAATCCAATGCGTTTTGATCCCGCTCAGTCATAGGTTGAATATTAAAACGCATTTCAACAAACTTTAACCATGAAGCAAATTCATAAACCGATTTATCAATCTTCCCGGATTTTACATAAGATGAGATCAATATGGCGGGTACACGCAATCCGAATCCCAATTCATCTAATCGGGGAGGGAGCAAATGATCATAAAATCCGCCGTAGTCATCCCATGTTAAAAGCAGTGCGGTATTCTGCCAATAAGGGCTTTTCATCAGGGCGTTTATCAGGTCTGTGGCATACCACATCCCGAGCTGAATATTAGACGGAGGATGCTCGCTTTCGACCATATTAGGTACAATCCAGCTTACTGCCGGCAGTGTCCCATCTCTCAAGTCGCGATAATATTCCTGCACGGACACCAGGTGGGACATAAGATCGGGATTTTGCGCAAAATCCTGGAAACCCGGTAAAGGGTTCCAGAGACTGTAAGCCTTGGGGTTTTCTTTGCCATCGTAATATTTCCAGCTTATCTGGGAATCCTGGAGAAATTCAGCTAATTCATCAAACTCGAAACCTTCTTCCGGGGGACGGTCCAGGTTGCGGACTATACCTCCGGATTGCCCGGATACAGAGTAAAGATGGTTGGGTAATGAAGGAGCTAACGTCGAGGAGAAAAAGTGGTCCATTAACAGAAACTGACGGGCATAGGCCCAATAGTTGGGGATATCTGACTCATCGTAATAACCCATTGTATCTATGGAACCTTCAGTTCGAATAAATCCATCCATATTTCCCCCGTTAACGGCAGCGAGAGCATTCTCCCATTCGTGAGGGAGGTCATGAAGCAGTGGTTGAGTGAAATGAAAAGGCGCAATGGCAGGCGTCTGTCCGGGACGTTCGGGAACAAGCAGGTTGGGCGGAAAACCCTCGCCACCGGTAAAAGTTCCAAAATAGTTATCGTAAGTATGGTTTTCCTGGAAAAGGAAGATGATATGGTCGATTTGTCCGGTTGGCTGGGCAGGCACATTGGGCTGAGGCCATGGAGAGCCTCCGATCACACGAATTGAATTGGGATAGATTAGTCCTTTTTGGAAAGTGCCGGTGACTGAGACATCGATACCAGGCTGAGCTTCCGGAGCCAGTCTATTCTGGTTATAAATGGTATAAATAGTTCTACCGTCAGGTCCCGTCCCATTATTCATCACTACCATAATGTTATCGGTGATATCCAGGACGGTACAACTGGACAGGGTTATGGAACGGCCATCCTGAATTGGATCCTTTTCTAACGGAGGATGTTGAATAGCCGGTTGAACGGTGACGATGCCAGATGGCCCAGCGGAAATAGACGGAGGAGCGACCAGGGAAGGTTGAGGCGAACCGAACGGAGTGGGCGTCGGCACAGAAATAGGTGGGCGGACTCCCGGTGAACCTGTCGGCGTAGTTGCCGGTGAAGCTGTTGGTGAAGGTTGCTGTCCCCTGGAGATACAGCCCGAGAATGATAACAATACTAAAATCAGAATTAAGATATAAAATATCGATTTAATGTTAAGCAACTTCCTCAACTCCTCCCCACCCTTCAATAATTAGCCTGACTGGTCTGATGAAAGCCTTATTAAATAACTTCTACCATTCTCGTTGATTTGGTACTGGATATTACCAGCAGGTAAAAGTGCCCACCGACTATTTTTCAGGTGAGACTGAGCCTTTCTTTTCTCCATTGAGGCTATCTATTGGAATAGTCCGGTATTGGGTGTTCTTCCCTTTTGAACTTATCTTGGTAACTGCTACCGCACCTCCGTCAGGATTGGCTTCTACCAGTGTGAAAACCGGGGAGGTATCTACATCATCGTAACCAAAATCTACGACAGTATTGCCATTGGACAGTCTGTTGACGCTGCCGACCGCAGAGGCATACAAATCCGGGTTGCTGCGGTATTCCCACACTTTGGTCGCCTGCATTTTATTGAAATCCATTTTTAATTCCAATGCCCGGGAGTATTGTCCACCCTGATCTTCAGGCCTTAAGTTACCATTATCAAAGAGCAGAATGTTTCCATTGGAAAGCATATGGGCGTAGTGCTGATGATAAAATTGATCCGCCGGGTTTGGGAAGGAAAAATCGCTTTCCGGTCCACCCAGGCGCCAGGCGATTCCGCTGAAATCAGGCTTTATGGCGATGACCTGGTCCAGATGCCGTATGGACATCAAGATATTACCATCGGGAAGGATATCCAGAGAATTAGCATGGGTCCAATCTTCAGTAATACCTGCATACTGACCCTGACAGCCTTGCCAGAAAAATCCAGTTGTGGTATCCGAGTCTGCCCTCCGGTCATTAACCGGGTCAAGAAGGTCAAACAGGCTGACGAGTCGGGTCACAGTTCCTTTGGTCATATCCCATTCTTCGATAGTTGAACCCGTTTGCAGAGTATATTTCCCATTGATGGTAACCGGGCGGATCTCTTCGCCCAGAGTCCAGATTTTATTGTCAGGCTGCACCAGCGTCTCGTGATGCCAACGCCCATGCGGCTGGCTTATCGAACCTTTATCCAGTATATCATCAATGGTTTTTATTTCTCTGCCGTCAGGGGCAAGCTCGGTCATTGTAAAACCATCGATGAGGCTGACTTCATTAAAAACCAGGTTATTGTCATCCCTCTGCGCTATAGCGAAGACCTGTTTATCATGCTGATAGTACCAGACGATCTGGTCACCTCCATCAATAGCGACGATGCCATTGAAATCTGAATCATTATAATCCATTAAAATAAGACCGTAGGTGGGAGTGCCTTGGGTGATCTGAATTTTGGCATCCTGCAAACCCACAGGCAGCGGCCCTGTGGTGAATGTTCCCTCGTATTGAGAGACTGGAGTATTTGAGGAATCCATCATGAAGACATCGTATTTATACAGAGTTGACGGTCTTAAACGCATTACTTCCACAGAGAAGCTGTTGCCCTTCGTGGATACTGGCGCAGTGAAAAACGGGCCAGCATCCTGGCTCCAATATTGCACCGTTATTTTTCCTGGAATTGAGACAGAACCCTGAATATGGAATACGAGGCTGTTATCATCGTCCATTCTGGCTGTAACGTTTTGTAGAGAAGTGGGTGATGGTGTTTGAGCTGTTACAGGTTGGGATACGGCTGTTGGAATTAAGAAGCCTGTGATGAAAACAATAACTATTGCTGCCGCAATTAAAACCTGGTGTAGTTTGCTACTAAACCCAATTCGATTCATTTTGATCTCTCCTGCATAAAAACATTGCCTGAGTTTTCTGATACGAAGCAGGATCCAATCCTGATAGCTCCATTTTCATTTTATTTTTCCGCATTACTCTTTTAATCATTGGTTTTAATTAGCTAGCCTCCGTAATTGTATTTACTGAATTCTAATTCTGATTTGTGGATGTAATTTAGATAGAAGATACGATAGACAATGATATTCAGATAAGGCTCTTTTCATCTGTACCATTTAGGGGGATCAAGCATGAGGTCCATGAGAGATCTCAGACATGTTGTGTTGCTGGTGCTCAAGAATTTATTGCAAATAACGAAAACAGCTCTTATGCCTTATTTACATAAGAGCTGTATTTAGCTTCAAAAAGTGGTGCGCCTGGAGGGAT
>DEUU01000415.1 GCA_002362735.1 Dehalococcoidia bacterium UBA3254 | reverse complement strand
CTGTGTCGCGAGGTAGTCTCGTCTGGCGAAGATGACTTGTCTCAGGGACAGGCGACTCCTCAGAGTGGCTTGTATGTTCATAGTTCACCAGCGGCGCCATGGCGTCATGATAATTTGTTTGGTTATTGGTTATTTCATAAAGAAGGCAACCGGTATGTCCATAAAAATTATCATTCCGGAATCGTTTTTGGTGGCTTCAGGAGGCATCGACGAGATCGAGGTTCACGGGAGTACCGTTGAAGAATGTCTGAAAGAAGCCGCCCGGAAAGCTCCGGCTTTGCAAAAAATCTGGTTTACGCCGGAGGGAAGACTTTCCAAGTATGTCATGCTGTGCCTTAATGGCGAAAATATTCCGCTTGATAAACTTTCACAGCCTGTCCGAGACGGAGATGAAATAATGCCTCTTCTAGTGATCGGAGGCGGATGAAAAGCATCAATAAGTTCAAAATAGGTTTAAAGCAAATCATCATCGAAATTTCCACCGGTCTCCTTACCACCCTAATATTGTTGGGACTTACCCACTTCAGGATTCTTTCCGAAGATGTCAAGCTCTTCGTCACCATATTTATCATCGTAGGCAACATTCTGCTGATACGGTCTATGTTGTCCTGGGGTATCTTTTATACGCTCGGATGGTTAATTGGTTCAGTCATTTTCTTCCAGGTCGGACTGATACAATCGTGGGAAATCCTGGTATATCTAGTTTTACCGGTAGCTGTACTTATTGCCCGGGTTACGATAGTTGTCAGAAAAAAGCTTAGAGCCTAGTCATCTATCTTACAAATCAAAGGTCAAATCCAACAGCCTGTCAAGAGTCCTGACGGTCTGTAGTCTTGATCATTCCACTCGTAGAAAACACGCCTGGTTTATGTCCCCGCCCTAATCACCTCCCGTGGGATCCGGCCGTTATACTTGATTGTATTCGTACTTTTGTCATAGCACTAGTGTTCAGGTAGAGCTAGTACGAACGCGGGATTCACCCCAAGAATTCAGTATGCCAAGCTATCAAAGGGGATGAGAATATTAAGTATGAACGAGTCTTAAGTCCCGGGGAAACGGGAGCTTAATGTTATAAATTGAGACTTGTGACTGGAGCCATGAATGATAAGCGAGACCATTAGTAAGGAACTTAAAAAACTTGAATCAATCATCAGAATACACCACAGTATCGGTGATAAGGAACTGGTAACAGTTTCGGATCTGGCCTTAAAAGAGTTAACTAATGTAATAGCCTGCGACGGGTGTATGATATTGGCTCTGGAGCCGGACAAGATTAATATCTTATCTCAGCAGGGTTTTGGCGCAGAAATAGAAACAGATAGCATTGATAAGGAAACTCCGGTCATGCAATATCCGATTCAGAACAAGAGAGCTTTCTTTACCGGGGAGATAGTCAACGATCTGGAAACTGGAGCTATGTCTTGTGGTCGTCCTATAAATTCCTTAATCTCGGTTCCTATCCTGCTAAACGGTGAAGTCATAGGGATCATTTACCTGGATTCGTTAAAAAAGAATGCTTTCAACGATGAAGATTCCAGGTTCGTAGAACTTATAGCCGAAGAAATATCCCTGACCATAGAAAGGTCTCTCACCTTTTCCCAAATCCAGAAAATGCTCGCAGAATGAAAGAGCTGTGATATTGGCTTGATTCTAGTTTACAGCTTTTCCTATCTCTCGTTTTGACGTCTTCTCCAATACCGGGAAATTCCCTTGGTAATGAAAAAGGCTATTATCATGATTACGATTGCAACTATGAAAATATAGTTGTAGGGTAACTTCAATACATCGAATATTCTGACCGCGGGGAAAATCAGCGCGAAAGATATCACTCCCCACAACAACACCCATATCAGCCCGGAAAAAACATAAATAATATTTTTTTGAAAAGTTTTACCCATAAGCTTTTTAGAGGCTAAGGGAACGTACTCGTCTTTAGTCAGAGCGGTCTCAAATTCCTTGATTTCAGCCGTCCAGAACTCTTCAGTAAAATGCGTCTCGTCTTTAAATACGTTACCCAGGTCGAAATTGACTTTTACGTTAACATGATTACCCCGGGATTCCAGTCGGACGGTGGCGAAACATTTTAGTTGAGAAGGACTGAGGGGAATCCAGGTTCCCAGGCGGGACCCGCGTTGGAATGTTATGATAGAGCCTTCCGCCGTTAATGGCTGGTAACCGGCCTTTTCAAAATAGGTATTTATCCGTCTTCGGGCTTCAGATTCACTGACGGAAACGTTAAGTTCTTTATCTAGCTTCATGTTTACATCATTATACATAATTGTAAAATGAATTCAAATAGTTACTCAGTGCGTTTATTGAACATTAACAACAACTAATAGAATGTGTTTTTTGCTGGAGAAATTGATATAATCACAGCTATCTATCTTAACTTGTTCATCAAATACTTTAAATTGAATACTCTCGGAGGGCGCCAATGTCAGATAAGTCAATTGCCGAAAAGTTGCTTATCAAGCCAGGCTATAAAGTAGTCCTGATCAATGCACCGCCGGATTACGCTATAATGCTGGGCGAGCTACCCTCGGGTGTCACCTTGATGGAAAAGCCATCCGGGGAAGCCGACCTTATACAGGTTTTTATCACTTCGAAAAAGGAACTGCAAGAACAATTATCCCGGGTGAAATCTCTGCTCAAACCGAAAGGACTTTTCTGGATCACCTATCCTAAAGGAACATCGAGGATGAAGGTGGATATTAACCGTGACAGCATCAATACTTATGCTCAAACGGTAGGACTGGTAGGGATCGCAATGATCTCGATTGATGACACCTGGTCGGCTCTCAGACTAAAAGAATTATGATTTAAGAGAGAATTTATTCGCTAGTCTTTTACTTCGACTTCGCTTCTTTATTAAGCTCTCCTAGCTTCTTTTGGGCCTTAACCAGGGGGTAGGCTTTTCGTCCCATTCCTTCCCAGGGGTCTTTTTTTTGCGAAAGCCTGGCGAAAATATTCTTAATATTGTATCTATGAGAATCTAAACCCTGGTTGGATAACTCATCCCAGTCTAACGGTGCAGCTACCGGCGCCCCGGGTTTGGCTCTTACAGAATAGGCTGCGATGGCGGCTTGCCCGTAACTATTACGGACATAATCAACCAAAATGCGGCCTTTCCTGGCTTCAATCCTTTGTTCCGCAGTCAATCTATCCGGCTCGCGCCGCGATATTTCTTCGGCAATGTCCCGTGCGAATTTTCTCACCGTGGTAAATTCCTGACTCCTATCCAGGGGGACAATTACATGCAGGCCGCGTGAACCGGTGGTCTTCAAAAAGGCATCCAAATCCAGTTCATTCAGGAACTTTCTTAATATAATGGCTGCCTCTCGGACAGATGCGAAGTCATCACCCGGCGGATCAAGGTCGAAGATCAATTGATCGGGGTATTGCAAACGGTCTTGCCGGCTCATCCAGACATGGAAGGTGATGCAATTTTGATTGACCAGATAAATCAGGCTGGCCGTATCCTGGCAAAGAACATGTGTAGTAGTCCCATTGGCCTTTTGTACAGGCAAGCGCGCCATCCAATCCGGATAATAATCCGATATTTCTTGTTGAAAGAATCCTTGTTTCCCAATTCCATCCGGAAAACGGTTCATAATAAGAGGTCTGTCCTTTAAATAGGGCAGAATTGTAACAGCGATCTTTTGATAGTAATTTATCAGGTCGCCTTTAGTGATGCCATCCTCAGTA
>DEUU01000414.1:499-3412 GCA_002362735.1 Dehalococcoidia bacterium UBA3254 | reverse complement strand
ATGGAAGATTTTGCCCTGGATATTATCATCGGCAAAGGACCAGGAGCTAAGAGCCTGCGGTTGAAATTGCCTCCATTTACCTTAATCGGTGCCACGACCCGATATGCCATGCTCAGCGCGCCTTTGCGAGACCGTTTCGGGGTAGTTCAGCGTCTGGACTTCTATGACGAAGAGTCAGTCGAAAAAATTTTGCACCGCTCAGCCTCTATTTTACAGGTAAAGGCAGAACCAGCCGGTCTTAAAGAGATCGCCTGCAGAGCTAGAGGTACGCCGCGGGTCGCCAACCGGCTGCTGAAGAGAGTACGCGATTATGCCCAGGTGATGGCAAACGATGTAATCACAAAAGATGTGGCGGATAAGGCCTTAACCCAATTAGAAGTGGACAAAATCGGTCTGGATGAAATAGACCATAAGCTGCTTCATACCATCATTGATAAATTTAACGGGGGACCTGTGGGACTGGAGACCATCGCCGCCTCCATCAGCGAGGAATCGGATACAATTATGGATGTCTACGAGCCTTATCTTCTTCAATTAGGCTTTTTGGACCGTACCCCGCGCGGCCGTGTCGCAACTGAGCGGGCATATCAACACCTGGGAATACCGTTCAAAAAACGGCCGCAAGCTCAGCCGACTTTATGGGAGAAGGGGGGCTAGAACTTGTCGAGCCAGGTCCGTTTAATGTCAAAAAAAGATATTCCTCAGGTAACCACAATCGATCGAGAGGCGTTTCCGACGATGTGGCCGCCGGTGAACTTTAGCCATGAAATGAACAACCGTCTGGCACACTATGCGGTTACTTGTGACGGGGCCAGGGAAGCTCTTCAGGTTGAAAGCAAACCCGTGATTAAACTGGTGCCGGTCCGTTCATTTTTAGGAATAAAATGGCCATTTTCTGGTAAAGAATCAGGCAACCAAACGCCCCCAGAGCCGGTAGAATTTATTACCGGTTTTGTAGGCCTCTGGATAATGGTTGACGAAGCTCATATCATTAATATCGCGGTACGTGAGGGCTTCCGGGGAAAAGGCATTGGGGAGCTTTTGCTGGTATCCGGTATAGACCTGGCTTACCAGCTTAAATCGTCAGTCGTGACCCTGGAAGTACGCGCTTCCAACACCGTGGCACAAAACCTCTACCTGAAATACGGGTTTAATAAAGTGGGAGTAAGGAAAGGTTACTATACTGATAATAAAGAAGACGCCTTCATTATGACAACTTCTATCATCACGACCGATTCTTTTAAGCAGCAATTCCAGAACCTGAAAGAGACTCATCTACAGAAGCTTTCTGATTACCGATATCAAATCGGATAGATCGGTATTAAAACCCACAGCCGCGGCGCTGGTTAGTCTGCGCTTCAGACTGGTAGCTGGTCCTGAGCCAACTCGTGAGGCCTTCTTTACTTTTGGTAAGCGGCCCTCTCATCTTTTCCAGGGGCATGTCCTGTAAAGTTGCCATAACCTTGTTTTTCCTGGCTGAATCTATTCGAGAATTGAAATCTTCCACAAGGGTAAAGGATTCGCTTATCGAGGAAAATAATGCAGGGTCCAGGAAAGCCAATCGGTCTTTATAAAGCTTCCAACCGCTTGTCTGGAATTTCTTCTTGGAATTCCAGTTAGTCATTCGCTCATCCAGTATTTTCAGGTTCATGTTGACATCGCCAAGGATACCTATGGCTGCATCCCCCGGACTATTGCCCGCCCGTCTTCGGCGGGTCATGCTCCAGACCAGAACGGCGAGCAAAAGAATAATAAAAATATAATCCTGCCAGTTGCCGGATAAATTCATAGGAACTCCTTATTTATGTAATCCACTATATTTAATCACACCTTAGTGGGGCTGTCTATCCTTAATCGATAATTCCTTGCAAGGGGACCCCTTGCAAGACGAGGACTATCGTTCAGACGCCAGTTTTCCACCCTGAGCCCAGCAACTTTTAGGATTGTCCTTCATAATAATATGGACGGCTTCGGCGGGGACGCCCAGTTTTACAAAAGCATCCGTCATATCTTTTGCAAGCTGTCTTTTCTGGTCCAGTGTCCGACCTTCCCACATCTCAACGATTACCACTGGCATGCCTGGCCTCCTTCTTCACCCATAAACAAATGTTGCGCGAAAAATATTTGACAGGAAAATGATAACTGGTTTCCGGTGAAGATTTCAACACCTGAAACCCGGCCTTTTTAACCAAGTTTTCAAATTCCCCGTAAGTAAACAGGTAATAATAGCGATATATTGTCCGGCCTTTTACCCGCCAGGGAACGCCTAATTCTTTTTTCTTAAACCAGAAACGCAGCTGGCAACGATTCCAGACAGTTAAAAAAGCCTCTGCCCCGGGTTTTAAAACCCGGTTCAACTCACACAATGCTTCTAATTGGACTTCCTTCCCTTTTAGATGGTGGTAGGTGGCGACGGAAATGGCCCAATCAAAGGTCCAGTTAGCAAAAGGAAGCTGCCGGGCGTTCGCAACCTGTAGATGGGCTGGAAAATTAAACTTATGTGAATACCGGCGCGCCAGTTTGATCATCTCGGCTGAAAAATCCACACCATAAAGGTCAAAGCAGTCTTTGAATGGCAAGAAGTCCGCCCCATGTCCGCTGCCCACGTTCAGTAACCGGCCTTTTTGCCAGCGCCTGGCCAGAGCTTCCAGCTCGAAGCGGAAAATGGAATAATGACGGAAGTTGTACCAGCCGGGAGCCATCTGGTCAAAGACTTCGATTTCAGGAGAGATGTTTTTTGGCATCAAATTCAAAATTCGAAAATTATTTCAGAGACCCGGAAACTATCCCCTATTTTACACACCCAACTCAATTCTATTTCACCAGGTAAATGTTTCAGAATTTAATTATGTCGAGCAAATCTGCTACACTATTACAAGGAAGTATAAATGAAAAAAACCACCAGAACAATAT
>DEUU01000414.1:0-263 GCA_002362735.1 Dehalococcoidia bacterium UBA3254 | reverse complement strand
AAAAAACCACCAGAACAATATCCGGTATTACGCCGGTAGCAGTGATGAACCAGCCGATGGGATGTCCGGGACGCTGCGTCTATTGTCCCACCTTCACCGCTACTCCTCAGAGCTACACCCCTGAATCGCCAGCCGTCCTGCGAGCCCGCGCCTGTGAATACGATGCAAAAAAACAGGTAGAGCTCAGGCTCAAGGCACTGGTAGAGATGGGCCATCCTACCGACAAGATCGAGTTAATCATCATGGGCGGCACCTTCCCCGCG
>DEUU01000278.1 GCA_002362735.1 Dehalococcoidia bacterium UBA3254 | reverse complement strand
GTGGCAACTTGCGTGCTTGGTGTTATAATTGTTTCATCAATCGAGATGCAATCAATCGGGAGGCGTTTAATGGAAAATCTCAACGAGTACGGCTGCCTTTTGGACCTGGTGAAAAAAAGACGTACCGTTCGTCATTTTAAATCTGACTTTGTTTCGGATGAAGATATCAAGAAAATCATCGAAGTAGCTCGCTGGGCTCCTTCCGCTTTTAACACCCAACCGTGGGAATTTATTGTGATCAGGAAAAAAGAAATACGCGATAAAATCATTGCGGCGCTGGAGAAGCACGGCCCTCCTATAATAAACGACAGACCGGATGCTCGTAAGCCCACGTCCCCGGGCAGTTTCAGGGATGCCCCGGTCTTCATTCTGTTAATGATTGATTGGAGGGCTAGAGTCGGACTGCTGGGCCGGACGCAGGATGACGCTGCCAGGGTAGCTAGCCTCTACAACTCCAGTTCCGCAAATGCCTTCCTCTATATGCATCTGGCTGCAGCCTCTCTCGGACTGGCGTCGCAATGGTATACCGCCACATCAAGGCCGGCGGCGGAGGAAGCGATTAAAAACATCATCGGTATTCCGTCTAACCTGAAAATCTACGATATGATGGTCCTGGGATACGCCGCGAGTAGCCCTTCGCCTAAAATTATCCGCAGTCTAGATGAAATAGTCCATTTTGATTATTGCAGGCCGGGGGATTTCAGGAAGGACAATGAAGTTGAGGCTTATGCCCGGGAAACGAAAGCCTGGTGTCTGGCAGAGCACTAATCGATGATCATCTAGACTTGTCCTTAACCTCCCCTATCGACCAGGTAAAAACTGGATGTCGGTCTAACAAGAAACTGGTTTCTTTTCCGATGTGCTGCAACGTTGTCCATTATATTATTAAGTATGGACAGTAAAAGGAGGTCAATTCCATGAAAAGACTCTATCGCAGCCGTAGAAACAGAATTTTGGCAGGGGTTTGCGCCGGCATTGCCGACTATTTTGGGACCGATCCTACTATTATACGCATACTAGCCGTCATTTTATTAGTGGCGTTCAACATTGCCAGTGTCATCTCTTATCTCATCATGATTATCATTATCCCTCTTGAGCCTGTTGATGCAGCCCCGGGAAGTCCCATAAAAAGCTAGGAAATGATATACTAAATACCTGATTGTTGATGAAGGTTGAGAATAATGCCGGAACGGGATCCCGATTATAAATTTACGGACTATGTGAAGAACAAAGTCAGGGACGAAATGAAATTCCAGCGCCGCCGGGAGATGCATAACGCTTGGCAGAATGAGCGTCGACAGGCCCGGCAGAACAAACCTAAAGATCCGCTGCGGGGAGTGTTCTGGGGACTCCTGCTTATTCTGCTGGGGATACTGTTTTTCGCTACCTCCGGACAATGGATCACCGGCTGGACCTGGTGGGAAGCCCTCCTTATCGGGTTGGGAAGTATCCTTATTCTGGACGCCATCATCCACTATATCACTCCCTCTGCCCGGTCTTATTCTCTCGGCAGGTTAATTCCAGGAGTTATCATTCTTTTCATCGGTCTCGCCTTTGTGATCGGCTTCAGCCAGTGGTGGCCGATGGCCCTGGTTGCCACCGGAATAGCCCTGTTCTTCAGTTCCTGGGTTATCCAGCGGGAAGTCGAAAACCGTCGCCTTGCCCAGGACACTCTAAGCCAGAGTGAGATCAAGTACCGCCATATTATCGATAACGCTAACAGCCTGATCGTCGAAATGGATATCCAGGGCAATATCATATTTATCAACCGGTTTGCTCTGGAGTTCTTCGGCTACCAGGAGAGTGAAATGCTGGGAAAGAATGCGGTCGGGACAATTTTTTCTCCCAGCGAGTCGATAAACCAGGAAAAAATGATCGGAGACATCGTGGTTCATCCGGATAGTTATCTCCACAACGAAAAAGAAAGCGTTTTACGCAACGGAGAAAAAGCTTGGATCGTCTGGACTAACAAGCCGATCTATGATGAGCAAAACAGCTTGAAAGAAATTCTGTGCATTGGCATCAACCGGACCGAGCAGAAAAAAGCCGAAGAAGTGATCGCCCATCAGATCAAAGAAAGGACCGCAGTAGAGGAACGCAACCGGCTGGCGCGGGACCTGCACGATGCGGTCAGCCAGACTCTCTTTTCTGCCAGTCTGATCGCGGAAGTACTGCCAAAACTGTGGGAGCGTAATCAGGATGAAGGACGGCGAAGACTGGAGGAAATCCGCCAGCTTACCCGAGGAGCCCTCGCTGAAATGAGGACATTGCTTCTGGAGCTGCGCCCGGTGGCTTTAAAAGATGCTGAACTGGGCGATCTTCTGAAACAGCTCTCAGAATCCATCAATGGACGCGCCAGAATTCCGGTTAAGGTGGAAGTTCAGGGACATCAAGCTATATCTGCGGAGGTCAAAACTGCTTTTTACCGCATCGCCCAGGAAGCCCTCAACAACGTCGCGAAACACTCAGGGGCCAGTCAGGCCGGAGTAATCCTTGATTATCAGCCAAATATGGTGAAGATGGTGGTCAGCGATAATGGTAAAGGCTTCGATATGCAGGATATCAGGGGGCAGAGCCTTGGACTGGGCATCATGCGCGAGCGTGCCCGTGAAATCAATGCCCAGCTTTCCGTAGACAGTGAGGTAAATGATGGTACCCGCATTACCGTGAACTGGGCGGTACCTTCCGGTAATATTTCCTGATCGGCGGCAGAAGAGTCAGTCCGATCAGGACGATGCCCCAGACAGCGATGATTGGTTGTAAGGTGCTGATATAGCCCAGCAGCGCCGTCTCTACCCCTATCCAAATTAACATAATAACTCCGGCTGCCCAGGATGCGGTCCACGCCCAGTGAAAAATTTTGAATGGATTGATAATATCCGGGCCGGTCCAGTCTGTCCGGGTTAGCAGTCCAATAGCCGTAAATAACTGGAATGCCCCGACAAAAAGGAACAGGATGATCCCGGGTGTCAGGAAATCAGGGAAAGGCGAACCCTGAAGCAGGGCGGGTGTAAAGCCTGCCAGATGGCCGTCAGGGGCAGCGAACAGGAGAGCTCCGCTGATCATACCTCCTATTCCCAGGAAGAATAGCAGGACAATGAGAATCCATGATACTATGGGATGAGGTTCTCTTCTTTTCGTTAAATAAGTTCTCATGGAAGTGGACGTTCCTCTCTGAAATAATATTTAGATTACGACGTTGTTGTGCTTAAATTGGGCTTTTTTCATTTTAAAGGTTTGTTACCTGCCGGGTCAATCATGAGAATAAATTCAGGCTATCGCATAACATTTATAAGCGTTATTATATTATTGTCCTGATGAAAAAAATCAAGAAATTCAAAATCGGCTTGAAACAAATAATTATCGAGGTAGTAACGGGGCTTCTAACAACGCTGGGGCTGCAGCTTCTTACAAATTCGGGGTTCCTGCCTTCCTACATTATTACCATTATTAACATCTTGCTGATAGTTTTTAATATTTTCCTGATTAAGGCCATGTGGTCCTGGGGATTGTTTTATACCGTCGGATGGCTGATCGGATCTTTTATTTTCTACAAAGCCGGATTATTCGGGACCTGGGACTTCATCCTGTATATCTTATTGCCTCTGGCTGTGATTGTCGTCCGGGCTACTGTAGCCGTTAAACGCAGCTTTCTGATTTCCTGAAAAGGCATTTATCTTTTTCATGTTTTCTTTTTGTCTTTTGACTCATTAAAGAGGTATATTTCCGTGTTTTTTGGGTCGGATGAGCGCCTCTTTGTTTTCCAGCAGAGCCAGCGAATGGACCAGGCAGCGCCGCGTCTCCCGGGGATCGATAATATCATGCATCTGGGTCGATTGAGAACTAATATCTATAGCGTTTGAATACCGTTCGCGATATTCCCTGATCTTTTGCTTTCGGAATTCATCCGGATTCGCCGCTTTTCGGATATCTTCGGCGTAGAACAGCTCAACTACCTGTTCCGCTCCCATGGCGCCAACTTCAGCGATGGGCCAGGCAAAGACCAGGTCAGTGCCCAGCCCAGGGGTGGTGCCCATCCCAACCGTCGCCCCGCCATAGACCTTACGGAGCTGGATGGCTACTTTAGGTACCGTGG
>DEUU01000335.1:4347-4661 GCA_002362735.1 Dehalococcoidia bacterium UBA3254 | reverse complement strand
TCTGCGGAATGCCCTCAGGCATGGGGATCTTTGCCAGTCCCGCGGCAGTCAGAAATACGCTTGCCACGATGCCCCGTTTAGAAATGGGAAAGTATAAGATGGTTGCTGGTTGTCCCCTGGGACAGGCCCCCTTTAAGCCGGATATGGTCGTTATCGAATCCGACCCTGAGCATCTGATGTGGATTGCCCTGGCCAAAGTCTTTGAGACTGGAGGCCGTTTGGATTTCAGCACCGCCGTTTTGCAGGCTACCTGTGTGGATGTGACGGTACTGCCTTTCCTGAACCAAAAAATGAATGCTAACCTGGGATGCTAC
>DEUU01000335.1:0-4084 GCA_002362735.1 Dehalococcoidia bacterium UBA3254 | reverse complement strand
GCTGCCGGGAAGCCACCAATCTGGCGGAGAGCGAGACGGTATTGGGATTTCCCATCAAAGATCTGGAGGAAATTACCCGCTCATTACAAAAACTGAATGAGAAGGCCCTGCCCCGGGTAAGGGGAAAGACTATCTACAAAGCACTCATGAACCGCAAGGAAGTCTAAACCTCATTCCACTTGGATGAATAGCCCGGGATGAGTGATAGAAAAATTGCTTCTTCAGACAGGAGGAGAGAGATGGAATCGCCGATGAACGTTGAAGACAAACAGATGCCAGTCTCTAAATCCAATTTTCTTAAATTCGTAAAAGCCTTCGATGCCCTATCTGAACCAGTTAGGCTCCGGGTTCTATGTCTGATCATGCAAGAAAAACGCTGCGTATGTGAAGTGGAACAGCTACTGGGGATTTCACAAACCCGGGCTTCTCGAGCTTTGAAAGTCCTCCGTGAGGCAGGCTTTCTAAAATTAAGGAAAGCCGGGCTATGGTCTGAATATTCGGTAGATCGAGAGGGCATGCCAGAATGCCTGCGCATTCTGGTCGCGAACATTGAAAAATGTTTGGAGTAAGCAACCTTGACAGATTATCAATATTCCGATGAAAGTAAGCCTGGAAACAGATTATGAAATATTTTTCGGCTGCAATAAGTAGAGAGTGATTCGTAAACGATATTCCTTTGGTTTAGTTGACATCGTGGAACGAATGGGTTAGATTATATGCGCATATGCGCACATGGAGGAACAGACATGTATCATTTTGTGAAAGCGATTAAGGCTCTGTCCGAGGATACCCGGCTCAGGATAATCAATTTGCTCCTAGTCAGGGAATGCTGTGTCTGTGAAGTGATGCAGGCGCTCGAAGTATCTCCCACCCGAGCTTCGCGCAACCTGAACATACTGTATGATGCCGGATTTCTCAAGCTGAAAAAAGAAGGCTTATGGTCATTGTACTCTTTGGATAAAGAGGGCATGCCGGGATATCTAATGAAACTGGTAGAGGCCGTCGCCCTGGCCTTTGCTGATAATAAGCTGGCCCATGAGGATAGGGAACGGCTCAAGAATGCCAGCCGCACCGGTACGATTTGTCTGCAGCAAGCTAAAGGAATTTGTTCTGAAGGTACCGTAGCTTAGGTCGGTTAACTGGAGAAAATTTCGTGATTAAACTTAATTAGTATTTTTTATTAAACGAAGCGAGAAAGCAACATTAAAAAGACTTCTCGTAATTAACCTTTCGGATTATTAAATCAAATTAACAAGGGTGTAAGAAATGAGTATAAAACTGATCTTAGATGAATCGTTACTGAATTATAAGGAAAGATCATTGTCCACCTGTATCATCGGGGAAACGGTCGGTCAATGCCTGGATAAATTAGTTCAGCAACAGCCGTACGTAAAGGAATTAATATTTGATGAAAGTGGCAATATACTTTCAATAAACCTGATCATTATAAACGGACATCTCATTCATCCAAGCGACAAAAATACAGCGGTAAATGATGGAGATGAGATTATAATACACAAACATTCAGGAGGCTGATTATGAGGTTGAAATTATGGCTAGTTTAGCCACATATTATAGCTCGAAAAAGTTACTTACTTTAAACGTTGATCTTAATGTCTGGGGTGCCGAGGGACTTTAGTGGAAACATTATTGTATTAACAAAGGATGAAATGAAAACGGTACTTTTTATTTGCGTTCACAATTCGGGACGGAGTCAAATGGCAGAAGCTTTCTTCAACCAGATGGCGAAAGGAAAAGCCAGAGCAATTTCCGCGGGATCGCAACCTGCGGATAAGGTTGATCTAACGGTAGTTGAAGTGATGCGCGAGATAGGCATTGATATCAGCCGGAATAAGCCCAAACTACTCACCCTGGAAATGATGGAAGGGATTGAGAAAGCCATTACGATGGGTTGTGAGAATGCTTGTCCTTTAACTACTGTTGAAACACTGGATTGGTCGCTGGAGGACCCCCAAGATAAACCGATTGAACAAGTAAGAGAAATCCGGGACGATATCAGATTAAAGGTCAAGAAACTGCTGGAAGACCTGGGGTCATGTTGACTGGAAGGATTAAGATGGGTAGAAATTTTCAGGTATGTCTGGGTTTATTTATATTAAGCGTCATGAGTGTTATTTTGATAGCAGGTTGTTCTCCAGGCACTCCGACACCTGTTGATGAAACGGCAGCTAATAAGGTCATGGTCTCTTTGCCGGGAACTGATAGCGCCATATTTGTGACTGACCGGGGCAAACTATTACAGAAAACCCAATTTAACTCTGCCGATGGCAGTGTCAGTCTGTATATCGATCCGGGCACTATCCTTCAGGATAAAAACAATACGCCTTTGCAGTTTATCAAAGTGACCGTTGACACCATTGTTCCGATACCACCTGAGAACATCGAAGTAGTAGGAGACATCGTGGATATCCAGCCGCAATCAGCAGTTGTCAGTCCTTCATTAAGATTGGCTCTGAACTATGACCCATCGGCTCTACCTCAGGGAGTTAATAAGAATGATTTGTGGGTTTATAACTATACCGGCACCGCCTGGGAGGAGGTGCGTAATAAAAATACGGATGCCGGCGCAAATCGCGTGATTGCCAGCATCAACCGTTTTGGCAAGTATTCAGTGTTCGCGTCCGTCACACCTCTCGCATCCCCCACTTTGCTGGCACCGCAGGGCCTGACATCTATCACTCTTACACAAGCCTTGAAAAATGGCAAACCGACTCTGGCTGAATTCGGCAGGGGGACTTGCATTCCTTGCAAACAAATGAAACCCATCCTGGAAGATTTGGCGCTTCAATATCAAGATAAATTGAATGTACCCATTGTCAGTATCGATGATTATACGGAACTGACTGCATACTACAAAGTAATGGCTATTCCCACTCAAATTGGCTTTGATAGCATGGGTAAGGAGGTCTTCAGGCATATCGGTTTCTGGCCAAAGGACCAGATCATCTCCCAGTTTGACAAATTGGGTCTAAAGTAATGGAAGGCTTATTAAGCAACCTGGGTGATATCATCCAGACTCAGGGCTGGTTGGCTTTTCCTGTCTGCTTTTTGGGTGGCATCGTTTCCAGCGCCAGTCCCTGCGTCCTGGCCATGATTCCGCTGATTATAGGCTTTGTCGGCGGCTATGCTGAAGGCTCCCAGAAAAAGGCCTTCCAATATTCCCTGTTGTTCGTACTCGGCCTAACCGTCACCTTTACCATCCTGGGAATCATCGCCGGCGCCCTGGGCAGACTCTTTGGAGATGTCGGCACCTTCTGGTACTATGTTTTACCGCCGGTCTTAATTTTGCTGGGATTGTATCTGATATTATCTAACCGGTTGAACTTGAATATCGGTTTATCCCAGCGTTTTTTACCGCAGAAAAAGGCTCTACTCGGAGCTTTTCTGATAGGTCTGTTCTTCGGCATCATCGCGTCTCCCTGCGCCACTCCGGTGCTCGGAGTAGTATTGACCTACGCGGCCACGAAACAGGATATAGTCTATAGCGGAGGTCTCTTACTGGCTTATGCCGTGGGACACTGGGTGCTGGTTTTCGGGGCAGGCATCTCCACCGGATTTGCCCAGAAAGTAATTGCTTCCAAAGGCCTCAGCCATTTTTCCGATTATTCAAGGAAAATTGCTGGAGTAATTCTGATTGGAGTTGGAATTTACCTGATTTACTCGCTGATTTATAGTTAAGAGTGAAGGTGACTGATATGCTGGAAATTAAAAAGACTGCGATTGCTCTTGAAGAAATTGAACTCATCGAATTGGAAAGAATTATTCTGGACAATGATAAAGGGGAAGCCTGGCAATTTCTTAACAAGTCCATTTACGGAAAGATTCTCCATTCACAACAGGGGAAATTGAAATCCCATCTAGAAGGAGAAAATAATCCGTCTCTGAGATTTAAAAACGATAATCCATAGCCAATATCATGATAAGTAAGAGGAGAGTGCAATAGATGAGCCAACCCAGGGGTATAGTTAGCCGGCTATCATTTCTGGACAGATTTCTTACTCTATGGATTTTTGTGGCCATGGGTCTGGGGGTGGGACTGGGTTATTTTATTCCCGGAACGGCA
>DEUU01000315.1:6746-12277 GCA_002362735.1 Dehalococcoidia bacterium UBA3254 | reverse complement strand
CCCAAAAGCCTCATACGGTCGCGGGTATTCCGGTTCATGCGGTCCTGCATGGCTTGGGGCCATTTAGGCGGCGGTAGACCAGCCAATTCAGGTTTAGCCGTGATATCATTAGTGAACCGGTCCAGGTAAGCTTGAGTAATCTTGTTTGTTACTTCTCCAACCGCTATAAAAATCTGCCAGGGTTGACCGTTGCCTGATGAAGGGCTGCGCAAGGCCATCCCCAGTATTTTCTCCAGAGTTTCTTTGGGCACTGGTTCAGATTTGAAATCACGAGTTGCGTAACGTTCCAGGATGGCTTTTTGGATATCCATATCATAACCTCCAATTTATGTAAGAATAATTCTTTCGAAGCCTAACATAGTAAAATTTTCGTGTCAAATGCGAGAGCATCTTATTTTTTGCTCTGTTTACATTCCGGTTAATCTTGCGTCAGCTATTGATAGGGATTATACTTGACTCCAAAGCTGGTAAATCTGCACCGGAATTGGGAATGGAATATCGTTCAATCTATATTACGTCTAAAGATGATATGGAAGCCAGGAAAATAGGTGAGATTCTGGTCTGGGAGAAGCTGGCGGCTTGTGTGAATTTCTTCCCCACAAAGTCCATTTACTGGTGGAAAGGTGAAGTAGGGGAGAGTAAAGAAATGGCTATTATCGCGAAAACACGGGCAGAGCTGGTTGACCGCGTGATTGAACGTGTGAAACAGGTCCATTCTTACAAGGTCCCCTGTATAGTTTCCTGGGTTATCGAGAAGGGTAATCCGGATTATCTGGAATGGATCAGGGAATCTACGGAACAAGGTTAAATCAAGATGACATTAGACCTGACTAAAATTGCTCCCCAGGTCGGAGAAATGGTTACCAAAATTAAATCCGGCAATCAAGAACGGCAGGAGCACCTGAAATTTGCTCAGGACAAGCTCTGTGATACCGGTATCAACATCGAAAAACTAAAACGTAAGATTATCGATGCCAAAACGCCTAGCTGGTCGCCGGCAGGCCTGGTGGAGGGCTTAAGCCAGCATTATCCGCCTCCTCCTGTCCCGGCTGAATACACAGTTTTGGCCACGGACGGCTCGAATATCGATGTTGACCGGCATCGAGCTGCTCATTGCTATTTGATCAATGTTGGCGCTGTCAGCTTGCATTATGGGGCAAACCCGACAGCGGATCTGGAAAGTGTGCCGCATTTATATATTGAAAATAAAGACCTGGTTATTATTAATAAATACAATCTCCGTCAGGAACAACAGATCCGGGGCGGATTATTAGATGCGAAGAGGGCGGTTGAAGAATGCCGGAAACTGACGGCTATGGTATCGCAAACAGCGTCGAATAGCACCACTTTAGCGATGATGGATGGATCATTAGTCTTGTTTGGTATGCAAAACTATCCGGAATATGTGATTGAAGAACTGGTGGATAAGGGTCTGATCCAGGCGATGGATGACCTTAAAAAACACAGTGAAACGCGTTATCTTGCTCTGGCAAGTTATATCAGCTTGCCTCAAAGTGATGATGTTATTAGCGCCTTGAGAGTTGCTATTTGCCCTCAGGAAAAGGTGAATTGTGAAAGCTCCTGTTCTGCCGGTAACTCAGCCTGTGATATAGTTTCCGGTATCAATGACCGAATGCTTTTTGGCAGTTTTCTTAAAGTTGGGGAACGTTCTGCTCTCTTTATTAACCCGTCGGAGATCGTAAAAAAACGCTATGGTGAGCATCAGGTCTATTTCTTTTACCTGAGATCAGAGGATGAGATCGCCCGGGTAGAAATTCCCGAGTGGGTAGCAAGAAGGCCGGATTTAGTGGATTTAACGCATGCTCTGACATTGGACCAGTGCCGGCGCGGACAGGGATATCCAGTCGCTTTGAGTGAAGCTCATGAACAGGCGGTGGTGACCGGTTTGGATCGAGAAGAATTTTGGGGTCTCGTGGAAGAATCTCTGGTGGAGCAAAAATTGCCAGATTACGTTTCGATTAAAAGTCGGAGTAAACGTACTCGATGGATTTAAAACGACCTTCGAGAAGATGAATTCATTCCCGGAAGGTAAAAGGGGTGGAAATGTCAGAAGAACAAAGAGTTGGTGAAGTTATTGATGCCTGCACAACCACTTTCCTGGCACAAAGCTATGAGTTATATCAGACTCCACCTTTGGGCAGTCTCGTAAAAACGGGCGGTGGAGGTAAGTGTCAGTGTTTATACGGCGTCGTCTATAATATTCTGACTACCGGTGTTGAACCAGGGAGAAAGCCAATTGCCCGAGGCAAGGAAGAAGTAACCGAAGATGAAATATATAAAGCCAGCCCGCAGCTTTTTAAACTCCTGAAGAGCGAATTTAACGTTCTTATGCTCGGCTATCAAAAGAATGGGGGGATCTTTCAATATTTGCCTCCGATACCTGCTCGCATTCACAGTTTCGTATACCTTTGTCCCTCTGACGAAGTGAAGCAGTTTAGCCAGACTTTCGATTTTTTGAACATTTTGCTAAAAGCCAGATTAGAGGTCTCGGTTGAGGAGCTGGTAGGCGCCACTCTGCGTCAAATGTGCCAGATATACGGCGGTGGGAAACGATCTTTCCTGGTTTCCGCGGGAAAAGAGCTGGCTTCTCTCTTAAGCAATGATTATGGTCAACTAAAGGCTATTTTGAAAGGACTAAAATATGATGCCACCTAATGAAGATCTGAAATTCGAGAAGAGGCTTGGCGTAGTTATAGATGGTTCCCTGACTCATGGAATCGAGGTTAAACTGGATGGATCAGCTTCCGTCGAAGATATGGCGGTTGGCCGCTACGTGACTATAAGGGGTCAGAAAAGACGGTTCTTCGGTATGATTACCGATGTCACTCTGGGAGTCTCGGATGAGCGTATCAATGTCACCCCTTCCGATGCCTCAGACCCTTTCCTTGCAGAAGTCCTTTCTGGTATCAGCACCTATGGTACCTTGCACGTTTTACCGTTGCTTACCATCGGAGGGAACGTCGCCGGATCACTGGATACTCCGCAACCGGTCAAAACCATCCCCAGCCATTTCTCTTCAGTCGAAGTATCCTCTCAAAGAGATGTTGAGATCGTCTTTGGGGAAGAAGATGAAAAGAAATTTTTCGTAGGCACTCCGCTGGATATGGAAACTAAAATCTGCCTTGACCTGGTTGAACTTGTTAAGCGTTCAAACGGGATCTTTGGTAAGAGCGGTACCGGAAAGACCTTTCTTACCCGGATGCTGTTGATCGGCATGTTGCAGAAAAGTGCTGCGGTTAATCTTGTTTTTGATATGCATAATGAATATGGTTGGGAAGGCCGCAGTGAGACCGGTTACAAGGTTAAAGCCTTAAAACAGCTGTTCCCGGAAAAAGTAGCAGTCTTTACGCTGGATGAAGAAAGCTCACGCCGCCGAAAGGTAAGTACCGATGCAGTCGTGCGACTGGGCTACGATGAGATAGAACCGGAAGATATCGTTCTCTTAAGACAAACCTTGAATTTGACTGAAGCAGCCGTCCAGGCTACATATCAGCTGGCAAGGCGTTTTGGCGATAAAAAATGGATTCAGACAACTCTGGCACTGGAGAATAACGAAGAAACTCAGTTTCTATTAAAGAATCTAAATATTCATGAAGCTACTTTCGGCAATCTTCGCCGTGGGCTGGAGGCGATAAAACGTTTACCATTTCTGACGCCAAATGCTATAGATAATCCTGTCGATCGCATCTTGAAATATCTGGATAGTGGTATGAATGTCGTCCTGGAGTTTGGCAGGTTTACTGACCTGACGGCCTATATTCTGGTGGCGAATCTATTGAGTCGCAGGATTTACGACCGGTACCGGGAACGGACCGAAAAAGCTCTGGGCGAAGAAGCTAAACCGCCGCGTCCGCTCGTAATCACCATAGAAGAAGCCCACAAATTTTTGAATCCAGAAGTCGCCAATCAGACCATTTTCGGCACAATCGCCAGGGAGATGAGGAAATATAATGTGACATTATTGGTGATCGATCAGCGGCCAAGCGGAATTGATGAGGAAGTAATGTCGCAAATCGGGACCAAAATTACCTGTCTGCTTGATAATGAACGTGATATTGATAGTGTATTGACCGGGGTTTCCGGCAAGAATGAATTAAGGTCGGTCCTGGCGCGGCTGGAATCCAAGCAACAGGTCCTGATATTTGGTCACGCTGTTCCGATGCCCGTGGTTGTGCGCACGCGTGAATACGGGTCAGTGGAGTCATATAAATCATTCGGCACCATAACATCCGGTGACTTTGGCCAGCAGGCTGAAAAAGACATTAAAGACCTGTGGGGTTAATATGAGAACAGTCCTATCCAAACAGGATATTTTCAACTTGATTAATCAGCAGCCTCCCCTGATTGAACAATATGTGAAACTCAAGGATCAGCTTCAACCAAATGGATTTGATTTGACTTTACGCGAGGTAGGCCAAATTCAAACCGGCGGTCAAATCGGCCTTACCAATGCCCAAAGGACTATTTCTGGCTGTGCGCCCCTGGCTTTTGATAGTACAGGAAATTTGGACCTGATGCCCGGGGCATATGTCATTACCTTCAATGAAATCGTAAACTTGCCGAAGAATATTATGGCTCTGGGTGCGCCTCGATCCAGTTTGTTACGATGTGGTGTGACCGTGCATATGGCGGTGTGGGATGCCGGATACTCTGGTCGCTCCCAATCGTTAATGGTAGTTTATAATTCCTTCTTATTTCGAATTCAGAAAAATGCACGTATCGCTCAGTTGGTCTTTTTTGCGCTGGCAGAAGAAACCGAGGGATATCACGGGGCCTATCAAGGGGAAAACATCTCTAACCATCAATGATCCTGAATAGCGGGAATTTCTATCTGAGCTCTGGCTACTGTTGACGGCATGAAGACTTGTGGAATTTATTGAGCAAGTTTGAAAGCGATGACAATCATCGCTGTGCCAATGATCAAAGCGGAGATAATGAGCGCTATGATAAGCCGATTACCCAGGTGAACGATTTGATCTAATTTAAGATCGAGTTGAGATGTATCGGCTTTAACCTGGAAGTCACCTCGTTCCAACGATTTAAATAGCCGGTTTAACCTTTGTGGAAAATCCAACCCGAAAATGGCATACTCTGTAGCTGCCGCTGGAAATCGATTGGCTAAAGCCGTGGGGGAGTACTTCTGAGTTAATATCTGTTTAATATGGGGTTCCAGAAGTTCCATAACATCCAGTTCGGCATCGAGACCCTTACTCAGACCGTGAATCATCGTCATTGTTTTCAACAGAAGAAAAGCATTGGAAGGAAGTTGGACCTGGTTATCACGAACGATGCTGATCAGGTCATCGAAATTTGAGCATGAAGGATGGTCCAGTTTGCAGATACTTGGATGTTGAGTCATGGCCCGTTTAAGCCTGGAACGAAGAATTTCCCGCGAAGTGTCATGACGGACAGCCCCGAGGTCAATCAGAGAGTCGATCAAGAGATCGACATCTCGTTCCAGAATGGCTCGGGTAGCGGTACTCAAATGTTCTCTTATCTCGTCATCGACA
>DEUU01000315.1:0-6489 GCA_002362735.1 Dehalococcoidia bacterium UBA3254 | reverse complement strand
TCCCGACCATGCCGAAATCAATCAAGCCGATATTTCCATCAGGCTCGATAAAAAGATTACCTGGATGGGGATCCGCATGAAAATATTCCCCTTCGAAGAACATTTTTAACCAGATATCTGCGCTTCTTCTGGCTAAATCATGTCGGTCAATGCCGGCTTTGTTCAAAGAGTCAGAATCTGAAATCCGGATGCCTCTCATGCGCTCAAGTGTGATCACCCGGAAAGTAGAGTATTCACGGAAAATTCGAGGAATATGGACCCTTGAGTCATTTTGGAAAAATTTTGCGAAATACTCTGCATTTCGGCTTTCGTGCTGGTAATCCATTTCTGCCATTAATGTTTGGCCAATTTCTTCGACGATACCGGCAATATCATATTGTGACGGCCCCTGCCATCGATCCATGGCTGATACTGCCATTTGATGCAAGATTTCAACATCTTCTGTAACCTGTTCGACGACACCCGGTTTTCGGACTTTTACTACTACCTCCGTGCCGTCTAGTAACGTGGCGGAGTGTGCTTGACCGATGGATGCAACCCCGAGAGGTTTGGAGTCAAAACTGGCAAAGATGCTGCTTGCCGGTTTTCCCAATTCATCTTGAATCACCTGACCAACTACTTCGACCGGGATTGGCTTCAGAGAATTTTGCAGTTTAGATAATTCATAAGTAAATTCGGGGGGCAACAGGTCCGTTCGGGTAGAAAGTATCTGGCCGACTTTAACAAATGTCGTCCCGAGTTCTTCTACTGCTAGTCTGGCACGAATGGGCTCTGATCGGGATTCCTTGTGAAAAGGATTACTGGGTATCCAGCGAAGAAGCATAAAACGCTGTAAACCGAGAATATGAATTAAATGTCCCAACCGATACTTGATGATCACCAGCGCGATCTGACGATACCGGTCTCCGTGTTGGCGCTTTGCCTGCGAACGGCCATTATTTTTTCTCAGGCTATCCAGGGCTACTGACATATATCCATTATGGGGAAAATGATCACTACTTTACATACGGCCAAATACGTAATTCAGTATCCTTAAGTCATTAATTTCATCTAAGTAAAAGGATTGAAGTATATTAGTAAAGTAAAGGCTATTGATATTCTTTCTCAAACTTCGCTATAATACCTAGAAGCTCTAGGTATTAATAGAGAGAAAAATGCTGTTTACAGGGGTTTGTTCTGTTATACTTTAAGAGAATTGGTCTCTCCTGTAAATAGGAGGAATTAATCATGCTGCTTGCGATCATCAGCGTTGTAATGGCCTATTTTATCGGCTCTATTTCTGCATCCTGGCTGGTGGGCTTCCTGATAGGAAATATTGACATGAGAAAAGAACCGGATGGCAGGGTAAGTGCTTCGGCTCTCTACACCAAACTTGGACACCTTCCTTTCTTGCTAACAGTTATTTTAGATATTGGCCTGGCAGCTTTATCGGTTATTATCGCAAATATTTTAACAGGGTCTGCCAACGTGATGATGCTCTCTGGTATTGTCACCGTGGCCGGACACAATTGGTCAATCTGGCTTAAGTTTAAAGGTGGGTTGGGGGCTACGGCTATCGCAGGAGTCTTGTTCGTACTCGTCCCTTTGCAGTTCTCTTATGCCTTACTGGTAGCAGCAGTCGTATTATTTTTTACCCATCGGCCAGGGTTGAGCACCGCTGTTGGTATAATGGCAACTTCCGGGTTCGTACTCATACAAAAAGGGGCCGGAATACTGGCTTTGTACCCTTTTTTGTTATTTACACTCATGCTGCTGAAACGTTTTCAGGCTTTTCGAGAGATTAAGCAGGCGGGTTAAAAACTTTTTTAAAGAAAATTATATCGCAATGTCCAGAGCTTGAGGAAATATTCGGAAGGATACCGGACCTTCTCCCAATAATTCTCCATCCGCATGCAGCAGGAATTTTTGTTTGGATTCAATAGAAATTCGGGTTTCTTTGTCTAATCTGACTTTAGGATAAGTCAGATGGGTGCCTTTATAAACTCTGGGGAAAACCCTGAGCAATTCGGTTTTGGAAAAGTCTCCGACAATTACAATATCGAATAAGCCATCATCGAGTTTTGCTTCAGGAGCAATCTGCATTCCACCTCCGAAGAATCTTCCATTAGCGATCACCATGCTTAATACTTTGCGCTGTTCAGGAAGTCGATCCCCTATTTTGAAGGTAACTGATTTGTTTTTATACCCAAGAAGAGAAAGCACCAGGCCGGTCAAATAGGGAATCGTTCCTCCGAAGATTTTGGGTATCTTCTCAGTAGTGCCGACGACTGTAGCGTCAAAGCCGATGCCCGCCGAATTTACAAAGTATCGCTGAAGGGGTTGACCCCCTTTGGTGTATTCTACGAATCCGATATCAATCTTCATATGGCGGGGGTTAGTTAAAGAGGTGCAAGCCTTGGTGTAGTCTGGAGATATACCGATTGATCTGGAAAGATCGCTCCCCGTACCGGTGCTGATAACGCCCAAACTCGTTTCATTCGAGTTGGGGGTTTGGAGGATGCCATTTGCAACTTCATGTACCGTGCCGTCTCCGCCGACAGCTACGAGATAACGGTACCCATCGCTTGCGGCAGTCTTGGCCAGTTCAATTCCGTGGCCTTTTCCTTCAGTAAATTGATAGTCGAATGAAAGTCCTGCGTTTTTCAGTATGGTTCGGATGCTGGACCACTTTCGGTGGGTTGAATTGGCCCCTGCTGCTGGATTGATAATGATCTTTGCATGTAGTTTCATAATTTTGCTGCTGTTGAACGTTAATCCGCGAAGGAGATTATGGGCGACGGTTTGTTCTTCATTTCAAAATCTATCCCGGCTTCTTTAAATAGCTGGATGAATTCATTATCATTATACTTTCCAAAACTGACAAAACGCGTGATTCGGGCGTTGACCAGCATTTTGGCACAAAGAACGCAGGGCGTGTGAGTGCAGTAGATTGTACTTCCTTGAATGCTGACTCCATGTAGAGAAGCCTGGATAATCACATTTTGTTCGGCGTGAATCCCGCGGCAGATTTCATGACGGGTTCCAGACGGTATCTTGAGTTCATCCCGCAGGCAACCCAATTCAAGACAATCATGAAGTCCCGAGGCAGCACCGTTATAACCGGTTGCCAGTATGTGCTTGTCACGAGCAGCCACGGCACCGACATGATGCCGCTGGCAGGTGGCTCGCTCAGCTACTACTGAGGCTATTTTCAGAAAATATTCATCGATATCGGGTCGCAGTGTTTTTTCCATCTTTAACCATCTAATATTACTATGCTTTGCTTAAGTGGGCAAGTAAAGTCTCTGTTTGTCTCTGCAAATTACTGATTGTAGATTCATTTTGAATCGTGAAGTCAGCCATCGCGATCGGGCCGCCTTTATTCAAATTTTCGATCTCTGCCTTATCCCGACTGGTAGATTCGGTGGTATTCAGGGGTCGCTGCATCCGGTTTGCAAGCCGGAGGTAACGAGTTTTTGGGGAAGAGTAAACCGCAACGACATAGAATTTATCTCCGTAGTAGTCCTTGAGAGAAAGGTATTCTTCCCAGGAATAAAGGCCGTCAGCCACTACATCAGTACTCTGGAGACCAGCATCTATCCGCGGCCGGTTTAAAATTGCATACGCCGCCATTCCCAAGTCCTTCCTGAGGATTTCCCGGCAGTAGCGTTCGCTGGCTTCGCACCTCTCTAATGATCGTTTCTGCATTTCCTCATCGGTGATGTCTCCGAATCTGACTCTCAAAAAACCGTGGTTTTCAAAAATACGTGCTACTTCTGATTTGCCGCTGCCAGCCATGCCGACAATTGCTACAACTTTTTTCATAACTTGTCCGTTTACGTTTATTCTATTTTTTTATTATACGGAAGCACTCCTGAAATAACAATAATTCTATCCCTTTGGCCAGGTAAAAACTAATCTTAAAGACGATTACGATTTTATTGCCGGATATTAAGATTAAATCAGAGTAAGAAATTGTCGATATTCTAAAAGTTAGGAGGAAGTCAAATGGCTAATAAAGAATTTAATTACGGCGGATTCACCCGCATTAATGTCAGGTTTGCGATGGAAATTGAGGTCGTCCGAGCAGATACCTTCAGCGTCTCCGTGTCCGGGAGCGACACCTTGCTTGATAATCTGTACGTCTCACTCGAAGGTGACAGATTGATCCTGGGATATAATTTAAATCTTATAAGCTTTTTTACGGCTCCATTTACACGCGCACATGCCAGAATTACTTTGCCTGATTTGCGTGAATTGAATATTTCCGGGGCGGCACGGGGAAGTGTTAGAGGTTTTAATTCTCCGAATGATTTCACTCTTTATATTTCCGGCGCGAGCCATTTGGAATTTTCTGATATGTCTGTAGGTTCCATGAAGTGGGACTTATCAGGAGCGAGTCGCATCAACGGGCAGGTAAAGGTAGCCGGCGATGTCGATTTTAGAATTACCGGCGCTAGCAGGATTGATTTAAAGGGAACTGCCCAGGATATGGGTCTGGAAGCTACCGGTGCCAGCCATATTGATCTTTACGATTTTAGCATCCGCAATGCCAGAGTAAAACTAAGCGGTGCATCTCGGAGTACTCTCAATATGAATGGTAAGCTCGATGTGGATTTAGGCGGAGCCTCTGTTCTGGAATATGCCGGGCAGGCTACGATGGGCGAAGCCAGAGTGGTAGGGGCTTCGACTTTAAAGAAAAGGTAAGGATTAAATCCCCGGCTCCATGCCTTTAACTTCATCTTTAAATGGAGCCGGTTTTCTTAAAAGAAGAAATAAAGGAACAACTGCCCCGGTCAGAACCGCCCAGAAGATAAAAGGCGCTCCGGGGCTCGTACCTGCGAATTTACCGCCAATCAGAGGCATCAGAAAAGAGCCAATCATAGTAAAAGTCATCGCGAAACTGATAGCCGTCCCTCCATAAGTGCCGCCCACTTCTTTGATTTCCAGAATAATGGTGTTAAACAGCGGTAAGGCTGCGCTGCGCAGGACACAACTTATGATGATCAAAGCATACAGATTATTACCCTCTACAAACGGAAAAAGACCGAGGCTGATCGCCATTACTAGTACGGAAAAAGCGAGCATCACTTTCCGTGATTTCAATTTATCAGCCAGAAAAGTCATCGGGACGATGCCGGCGACAAAAGATCCGTAAAAAATAGTAAAAGCTGTATCAGCACTGGTTGCGGTCCAACCAATGTTGCGTAAATATAACGGAACGTATCCATATATTGCTGTATTAGCACCGAAATAGGCCAGTGCGATCACTCCCAGAATCCAGACTTCTTTGATGCGAATAACTCTGGAAAAAGATTCTCGAAAAGGGACATTGCTAGTTCTTGCATTCGTGACTTCGCCTTTATCCGGTTCTCTGCCTGTGATTAACCATAAAATGCAAAGCACGATGGCAGGAATGCCCAGCACAAACAATACGTTTCTCCATCCTCCGAGCAGGGGCGATAGTACCGTCGCACTTGTGAAAGTAGCTACCATGGCCCCTGCATAAAAACCCATGTTAAGCAAGGCGTTTGCCAAACCTAAACGGTCTTTATTGAACCAGATCGCATTTATTTTAGGAGTGATGTTATTGGCAATCGCATTCATCAGCCCAAACAAGAAAATGGTAGCACTTAGGGCCAGGAAACCATTAGATAACCCTCTTAATGAACTTAGTATACCAGCCAGCAAGCAAATCACCGTCAGCGTACGTTTAACGCCAAACTTGTCGGCTAGCAGCCCTCCAGGGATGCCGATGAGAGCTCCAGCCAGAGGGTCCATACTCCAGACTGCGCCGATAGCAAAAACGTTTAAGTTTAAATCTGTGGAGATGTCCTTGAAAAGGACGGGAAGACACAATCTTTCCAGACTCGGGATGACCATGACGGTAAGCATGGATAATGCCAGAATATACCACCTGTAATTGGCTCTATTTAGCTTGAAAATGGATCCACTCCGGACTCGATTGATCTTCCATTATTTTGTTTCTTCGACAGGAACGGGGACTTTAGAAATGATCTCTTTAATCATATCTTCAGTAGAATGACCTCTTAACCTGGCTTCGGTTTTGGCCATTACGCGGTGGGCTAAAGTCGGCACCGCCAGATATTTTACATCATCTGGAATAATGTAGCTTCTACCGCGAATGGCAGCCAGAGTTTGGGCGGCTTGATGTAGACCTAGCGAAGCTCGCGGACTGGCTCCCAATTTAATATCGGCATATTCTCTCGTAGCCCGAATAATATCCACAATATAATTACGCACGGACTCATCAGTATATATTTCCCGGCAAACCCTTTGCAGCTTTAAAAGCTCCTTTGATTCTGTAACGCTTTTAAGGCTATCGAGTGGATTTTCCTGTTGGAAACGCGTCAATATGGTTGCTTCCTCATCTTCCGAGGGATATCCCAGCCGCAGGCGAAGCAGAAATCGATCGAGTTGAGCTTCTGGAAAAGGAAAGGTTCCTTCCAGCACAATGGGATTTTGGGTAGCCATTAGACAGAACGGACG
>DEUU01000409.1 GCA_002362735.1 Dehalococcoidia bacterium UBA3254 | reverse complement strand
GCCGGATCAGTGAGTCTAGTGAACGGAATATTTTATGTAAATTCATTTTCGCCGGAAAAGTATAGCGGCCTTCTGCAAAGCGGCCACTTACCCATCGTCCGCCGGAGGCACCTTTCAGAACAGGAGTATTTGAGGTATTACCTTTTAACCAAACTTTTCGGGATGAGGGTAGACAAAATCCAATTCCGCCAGCAGTTTGGGGCGGATATTCACACCAAATTAGGAATTGAGTTGAGGCTTTTAAAAATTGCGCGGGCAATCTCTGAGGATAACCAGACTATCAGAGTCAATCCACGGGGTATGTACATTGTCAGTGTGATGATGAGGGAATTCTTCGCTTCACTCAATACTCTTCGAGAGCATTGCATTGAAAAACAAGTCTGAACATCTATTTCTTTTCGACTTTGGCAACTGTAAGTTTCAGCCCGTCAACCCTGATAATAACAACCTCCTCGCCAGGTTGGACGGTTCCTGAGATCGACATTGCGTTCCAGAGTTCACCCTGGAAAAGGACCGTTCCTTCAGGATTGAGCAAAGTTTTACTTTCGGCCATTTTTCCTTTCAGGTCCTCTTTGCCGGTGGTGACCTGCCGGCGATACGAAGTTCTGGTACGCTGAACGATAAAAGCCAGAGTCCCGATGACAAAAACACTGATCAGAGCCAACATCCACCAGTTTACTTGAAACGTAGCAGTTCGCCCGAAGATCAAAAATAATATACCGGCAATGAAGCAGACGATCCCCATTCCAGCCAGTAACCCGGAACCCGTAAAGAATTCACCAATGATCAGTATCACACCCAGTGCTATTAAAACGATTCCTAACGGCAGCATTGGTGACCTCCTCATTTCTTTTCAAGTCTGAAGCGTCCTCAGGAAATATTCCTCTGTCATGGTGACCTAATCATTATAGCTCATATTAACTTCATTTTTGAATTAGAATATACTTGAACTGACTAAATTAACGGGAGGACTTGTTGGAAATTCCTTTTAACCGGTGGTATCCGGCCATTACAACCCGCCATTCACGAAGACAGTATGATCCCAATCTCGAGATTCCCCCCGATGTTCTCTCAAAACTTTATTATACCTGTGAAGAGTTCAGACCATTCCCGGAAGCTCGGGTTGAGATGGTATCACATTCGTCGAAAAACGTTTTTCGAGGGATAGTGGGATCCTACGGTAAAGTGAAGAACGCTCCGGCATACTTGGCTTTTATTGGCGATACTTCAAAACCTCATTTTCAGGAATCCGCAGGATACTGCAGTGAAGGCATCATTCTGGAAGCTACCGCCCTGGGACTGGCAACCTGCTGGGTAGCCGGATTTTTTAGACCGGGAGCGGTTGCCCAGGAGATAGAAATAAGTTCTAATGAAAAAGTTCTGGCAGTCAGTCCTCTGGGCTATTCGAACGAATTTAAAACTCTGGAAGAGAAACTGATGTCAAATTTCGCTCGGAGCCATGAACGAAAACCGCTTTCGCAGCTCGTTGAAGATCCTCAGGAGGAAAAGTGGCCAAAATGGGTCAACCCTGCATTAGAAGCCGCCTGCCTTGCCCCATCGGCTTCGAACCGCCAGCCCTGGAAATTTAAAGTTGAACATCGTTTCATTTTAGTATCTACAAGAGGCCGCTCTCCCGATATTGTGGTCTCAAAACGGCTCGATTGCGGGATTGCCATGCTCCATCTTGAAGTAGCGGCATTAAGCCATGGCATTCGGGGAAAATGGGAACTACTGGATGACCCTCTGGTAGCTAGATTCAACTGGTAATTACCTATGTCTTTGCTATTCTTCAGGGTGCTTCTGAACGACGGCACCGTGTTTTCTATCTCAGACATGATTTCCGCTCCATCGTTCTTCCGGATGTTATACTGAAATTATGACATTAATTAAGGGAGTGTAAAATGAGCGCGGGAAGAATCGTTTTGCTGGTTTTCGGAATACTGATAGTCCTTCTTTCTTTCGGTCTACTGGCTTCAGGAGGCACTATACTGGCAGCGGACAACGCTTTTAAAGACAATCAAGGATTCTATACTACCGGAACGATCCCCATTTCTGCAAATTCAGCGGCTATTATTTCCGAACCGGCAAACATTAATGTCAATTCGACCTGGTTCTCTATGAACCCGGTAACAATCAGGATACAGGCATCTAGCCAGGATACCACCAAACCGGTATTTATCGGAATTGCCCGGGAAACGGATGTGAGTAATTATCTCCGGGGAGTCAGTTTTGATGAAATCAGGGGCTTTTCAAGGCGGCCCAACAATATAAATCGTATCCATTCTCCGGGGGCTGCTACGGCCCCTCCTCCCACGAGCCAGAACTTCTGGGTGGCATCCGTAAATGGGACCGGGACGCAAACCCTCCAATGGGACGTGGTTTCCGGGAACTATAACGTGGTGCTAATGAATGCGGATGGATCATCGCCGGTCCGTGAAGACATCTCTTTCGGAGTTAAAATCCCCGCAGTACTGCACGGGATTGGTCTGGGACTCCTCATCGGAGGAATTGTTTTACTGATTATCGGTGGGGTAATGATATTTTTCGCTGCCCGCGGCTGGTAAATCCGAGCACATACCGAAGATAGGATCTAATTCAAAGCCAGTGTCGATTGAAAAAAACCGCTTTCAGTCTAAACCTTTGCTAATCCGAGACCGCATGTTATAATCCAAACTGGAACTATGAGTAATGCTATTGGGTCGACCTGGAGGAAAGAAATGTCAACGATAAAAGCGGTCCGGGCGAGAGAAATTCTGGATTCAAGAGGAAATCCCACTCTTGAAGCCGAGGTTGAGCTATTTGACGGAACACTGGGTGTTGCGGCGGTCCCCTCCGGCGCCAGTACTGGAAAATATGAAGCCGTTGAGCTTAGAGATGGTGACAAGTCCAGATATGGCGGACTCGGAGTTCTCAGGGCAGTAGCTAATGTTAACCAGCATATCGCTCCTGTTATCGTCAACCTGGAAGCTACGGACCAAATCGATGTTGATCAGCATATGATTGACCTGGACGGCAGTCCAAATAAGTCGAATTTGGGCGCAAATGCCATCCTGGGGGTATCAATGGCAACAGCCCATGCCGCGGCGAATTTTCTGGGCGTTCCGCTTTATCGATATCTGGGAGGGGTCAACGCCTGTACTCTTCCTGTTCCGATGATGAATATTCTGAACGGCGGAAGACATGCTTCAAACTCCACCGACTTACAGGAATTCATGATAGTCCCTACGGGTGCGGAAAATTTCAGCCATGCGCTCCAGATGGGCGCCGAAATCTACCATCAGTTGAAAAAAGTGCTTAAAGAAAAAGGCCAAAACACCAACGTCGGGGACGAAGGAGGATTTGCTCCCTCTCTGGAATCCAACAGCCAGGCTGTGGAAGCCATTCTGACGGCAATTGAAAAAGCTCACTACAAACCGGGTAAAGATTGCCATATCGCTCTCGATCCTGCTTCCAGCGAGTTTTATGATAACGGATTGTACAAGCTAAGCAAAGAAGGAAAAACCTTCAATAGCGAAGAGATGGTTGAATTTTATGCCAATTGGACCTCTGCCTATCCTATTATCAGTATCGAAGACGGTATGGCGGAAGACGACTGGGATGGCTGGAAACTGCTTACTGATAAGATCGGCAGCCGTTGCCAGATTGTAGGCGATGATCTTTATGTGACCAACGTTAAAAGACTGGAAACCGGCATCCAGAAAAAAGCCTCCAATTCAATTTTGATTAAGCTGAACCAGATTGGTACGGTCACAGAAACGATACAGGCTATCCGCATGGCCCAGGAAAATAACTGGACTGCGATTGTCAGTCATCGTTCAGGAGAAACTGAAGATACCACCATCGCCGATCTGGCAGTAGCCTTGAATACCGGTTTCATCAAGTCCGGAGCCCCTTGTCGATCTGAACGCGTTGCCAAGTATAACCGGCTTCTCTTGATCGAAGAGGAACTGGGGCGCAGCTCTAAATACGCCGGTATGAAAGCCCTGTATAATCTCAAGGTGAAAGGATAATTTTAAGCTTTCAGTAACCAGTTCCCAATTTTCAAATCGCAGCACTTTACTGAAGTCGGCAAGGACAACTGATTACTGATCACTTCTAACTGAAACATGAATGAAGTATTACCCGGTATATTTCAGATTACTTTAAGCCTGCCCGATTTCGCTCCTGATTCAGTCAATATTTATTTGATCAAGACCGGAGACGGTTATGCTATCATAGATACTGGCTGGGACTCGCCGTTATCGATACAGTCCCTCGAAAGTCAACTGGCGGAAATTGGGGCGCGTTTAACAGATATTAAACAAATTATCATCACCCACTGCCACATCGACCATTTCGGAATGATCGTCCGGTTAAAACAATTAAATTCCAACACTCTATATATCCCCAGGCGAGAAATTCCCATCGTTAAACTCAGATTTACGGGCGGCGACCACTACCTTCCGATGACCGATAAATTTCTTCAGAGCCATGGAATGCCTGAGGCTGAGTTAATTCCACCGGATGTGCTTCTGCCAGTTCCGGAAAACCTGGTTTTAACTCAACCAGATGTGCTTCTCGATGGTGGAGAAGAGATTGTCACCGGAGACTATACCCTCAAAGTCATCAATACTCCTGGACACACTGCCGGGCACATTGCGTTATATGAACCGAGAAAGAAATTTCTTTTCTCAGGAGATGTCCTTTTACCAACCATCGCCACTAATGCCGCTGTATATGTTCAACATATTCCTTTCCCGCTGCAGCAATACCTGGACTCATTAAACAAACTAAAGGACCTGGATATCGAAATTGTCTTGCCTGGACACGAGTATATCTTCACTAATCATCGAAAGAGAATCGAAGAGTTGTTTCGACATCATCAGGAAAAGGCCAGAGCAACTTTGAAGGTGATGGCCGACGGGAAATCGAAAACAGCCTATGATGTATCCAGAATGCTCTCGATATCATCGAGGACCGGGATCAATCACTGGCCCGAGTTGTCAGGGTGGGATAAACGCTTCGCGGTGTTACAGACTATCGCTCATCTTGAGTCCCTCCGGTTCAACGGTCAGGTAAAGCTGGAGATCCATGATGGAATTAATTATTATCGATTCATTAATTGAGCTGGGCGCCAGGGAGCACAAATCAGCATGAAAGAGCTATTTCCGGGAATCTATCAAATACCTTTAACGCTACAGGGTTTTGCCCCGGGTTCGGTCAATGCCTACCTTGTGCGCGAGAAAGACCAGTGTACATTAATTGATACTGGCTGGGACTACCCAGTGTCAGTGAAATCAATGCGGAATCAATTAGAAGAGGTTGGCATTCATTTTACCGATATAAAACGAATCTTCATCACCCATTGCCATGGTGATCATTTGGGGATGATGGAAAAATTTCAAAAAGAAAGTCACGCGGTCGTATATCTTCACCATAAAGAAATGGATATCATTAAGGTCCGTTACAGCAAAGAGAAAGATTACTGGCCAAAGGTCGACAGATTTTTACAGGAACATGGTCTACCTCCGTCACAATTGACCTCTCCCCCTCCCCTGGTATCTTCTTTAGAGACGATACCGGCTCCAGATGTTTGGCTACAGGGAACAGAAACTATCCCCATAGGCGATTATACCTTTAAAATAGTACACACTCCAGGGCATACTCCGGGACATATGTCTCTGTTCGAACCCAGAACAGGCATATTGATCTCCGGTGACGTCCTGTTGCCGACGATAGTTACCAACGCGGCAACGCACGTCATGAATATGACCAATCCTCTTCAACAGTACTTTAATTCTTTGCAAACCCTGAAAGAGCTGGATATCAAGACGGTCCTGCCCGGCCATGAATACCCTTTCACCAATCATCGCGGGAGAATTGAGGAGATACTTGAGCATTATCGAAAAAAGACGGAGGGCGTTTTGAAGGTCTTCACCAGCAACAACCGAATGTATACCGCTTTCGATATGTCCAAACTCCTCTCCTGGTCGATCAAGACCAGAACCCTGCTCTGGGACCAGCTGGGGGACTGGGATAAACGTCTGGCCGTATTGCAGACCATTGCGCTGATGGAAGAATTAGTCTCAGCCGACAGGCTTACTAGATTTTCTCAAGACGGTAAGCTATACTATCGTTATCGAGAGATGTCGCCACCTCAAGGAGACAGCCATACCGACCAAAACTCCCGGACAGATTCATAAGTGGACCTGCCACAAGCTGGAAAGCT